>DAOWAG010000218.1 GCA_030634715.1 Candidatus Aegiribacteria sp.
ATCCGTACTTGCAACAAGTACAGGATTCTCAGTATCGGGGAAATCAGCCTGAAAAAGCCCGCCGAAGTGACCAAGGTCGGAAAGTACTTCTTTGGTGAATGTTTTTCTGACATTCTCCTTCATCAGGGCAACAGCTTTCTCACCTTCCTCAATATCAACACCACTGTCACGGTAATCGATCTGAGTCATAATTTCCATGCTCCAAGCTGGTTTGTAGATAAGTAGTAGTTCATTCTCGAATCAATCTCATCACGAGTAATTTCCCTGAGTTGTTCAATGCCGAAACCGCTAACCGCGTAACTTGCATTGACTGATCCGTATGCCAGTGCCCTCTTCATACTGTCAAAATCAAGGTTACTGTCACTCCCCGCGAGGTAGCCAAGCATTCCAGAAGCGAATGTATCACCCGCACCGGTTGGGTCAATTACCTCTTCAAGAGGGTAAGCCGGCAGAATGAAAGGTTCGTCTCCTCCAAAGATCATCGCTCCAGCGGCACCCATCTTGATAACGGCATACTTTGGGCCGGAATTCAGAATGAATTTCGCTGCATCGAAGAGGTTCCTTTTTCCGGAAATCTGTTTTGCTTCCGAAGCATTAACGAAAACAATATCAACTTTTTTGAAGACTTTCAGCACATCCTCTCTCTGCTGATCAATCCAGAGATTCATTGTATCCACAGCGATCCATCTGGGATTATGAACCTGATCCAGTACATCAAGCTGTAGCGTCGGGTCTATATTCGCGAGGAAGATATATTGAGTATTCGTATAATCCTCTGGAAGCTTCGGTTCAAAGCTGGCGAACACTCCAAGTTCAGTCCTGATTGTTCGCGCATCACCGAAATCAGGACCGTACACACCCTCCCACCGGAAGGTGGGACCCTGTCCGGTAACGAGACCCCTGACATCAATCCTTCGCTCAGCAAGAAATCTTTTTTCTGACATCGGGAAATCAGGTCCAACAACTCCCACAATCCTGATAACATCATAACAGGATGCCCCAAGTGAAAAATAGACTGCGGAACCACCGAGTGCTTCCTCCACCTTGCCTGCAGGTGTTGTAACTGTATCCAGAGCAATAGAACCAACGACTAGAAGTGCCATGATTATAACCTATCCTGTTCGAAGAATTGTGTTTTTACATTCTTTCAGGGGCGTTAACCCCCAGTATCTCAAGCAACCCACTTATGCTTCGTCTGCATGCTTCGCAAAGCATCAACCGTGCTGAAGAGGCATCAGAATCATCTGAATCCACTATCCTGACGTGCTGATAGAACCTGTGAAAACCAGTGGCCAGATCGGCAAGGATCTCGGTAAGCCTGTGCGGCTCGAAGGCTTCTGCAGCTGCTGCTGTTCTGGATGGAACAAGTTCCAGCAGTCGCATAAGTTCCCTTTCATGTATACCATCAAGAAGATCTGCGGACACAGCAGTAAACTCATCCGAAGGCTTGATTCCAGCTTCCTTAGCTGTACGCATTATCCCGGAAATTCTGGCATGAGCGTACTGCACATAATAGACCGGATTTTCATTTGATTCTTTTCTGGCAAGATCAAGATCAAAATCCATATGGGCTTCCGCCCTTCTCGTGAGAAAAAGATATTTCGTAACATCAACTGAACCCGCATCATGTACCAGTTCCCTCAGAGTGACAAATTCTCCGGCCCTGGTCGACATCTTGATCTTTCTGCCCTCACGTACCAGTGTAACAAACTGATGGATAATAATTGCAAGTTTATCGGAAACAGCTTTAGCACCAAGAAGAATCTCAAGTCCTGCTGTCACATCCTTGCTGGTATCCAGATGGTCCGCACCGAACACATCGATCATGAGATCATATCCTCTGGAAAATTTATCAATATGATAGGCGATATCAGGCAGGCGATACGTGTACATTCCATTATCTCTGACAATGACTCTATCGGAAGGTCGGCCAAGTGATGTAAATCTCAACCAGAGTTTTTCCGCGTCATCATTATCAGAATAAATCAGGCTTTTTCCATCAATCTCAATCGAAGACAGCTTAGCTATGGTTGAACGCACTGCATCCGGTATTAATTCGCTTTCTGCAAAGTATCTGTCGAATTCGATATTCAGAAGTGAAAGGTTGGATTTGATCATCTCCATCGCCCTTTCCTTTGCGAATGTAATGAAAGCAGTGCTGCTGTTTTCCCACAAAAGATCCGAACCCAGTTCATCACGGAGTTCATGTGCCCATTCAGTGATGTAATCTCCATGATATCCGCCTTCGGGAATCTCCGCTTCACTGTCGTCAATCGCTTTGTACCTTGCGGCGAGGGACATTCCCAGAAGCATCATCTGACGCCCGGTATCGTTGAAGTAGTACTCCCTGCTGACTTCCCATCCAGTAGCTTCAAGAAGACAGCATATTGATTCTCCCAGTACTGCCTGTCTGCAATGACCCACAGTAAGAGGTCCGGTAGGGTTTGAACTGACATATTCGACAAGTGCTTTTCTGCCGTTGCCGATATCAGGGAGGAGAGATTTCAAGCCTTTGGAGGCAAGCATGCTGGAGACGGAGACAAGGTAATGAAGAGACAGTGTGAAATTGATAAAACCAGGGCCATCAACGCTTATACGGGATATCCAGGGCAGCTTTCCTTCTATACGCTCAACAATCATTGATGCAATTCTTCGGGGATTGTCATGGACTATCCGGGCAAGCTTCAAAGCTGACTGACAAGAGAGATCACCGAATTCAAGGTTATCTGAACCCGAAACCGTAACTTGAAAATCGTCCGGAACCTGATCACCCCAGATGTCATCTATCGTGGCTGAGAGTATCCGATCCAGTTCAGTCCTCAGGGATGCTGGTTCCATTTTCGTGTGGTTCCTCCTCATCATCGAACTGAATCCTGGGCATATCACTCCAGAGCATTTCAAGATTGTAGTATTCCCTGGTCTGAGGAAGGAAGATGTGCACTACAAGATCTACAAAATCAATCAGAATCCAGCTTCCCTCATCGTAACCTTCAATATGGTGTTTTCGAAAACCGTTTGCCCTTGCTGTTCTTTCCACATGTTCCGAGATAGCTCTAGCCTGAATTCTATTCTCGGCGGAGACGATCAGGAATGCTTCCATCGTCAGGGGAGCTTCGCTCATATCCAGAGCAACAACCTTGAATCCATGCCGTTCGAGCATCGCTTCTGCAAGAATATCCAGAATACTATCGGACAAAAAATACCTCCATGTTTAA
>DAOWAG010000107.1 GCA_030634715.1 Candidatus Aegiribacteria sp.
ACAGGATTCATCGCTACTCCTCTGACATGAGGTCTGCGACCCTTCCAGCGACGGGCTCCTGCTTTCCCCGGCACAACCAGAAAATGTTCGGAATTACCGACAGCTCCAATGGTTGCCATGCAGTTTACAGGGACCATGCGGGTTTCTCTTGAGGGCATTTTGAGAGTTGCATACCTGCCCTCTCGAGCCATAAGTTGAATGGAAACTCCCGCTGATCGCGCAAGCTGACCACCCTTGCCGGGTTTGAGTTCAACATTGTGAATCGTCGAACCAAGTGGAATTCGGGAGAGTGGAAGATGATTCCCATTCTCCGGTGGAGCATCCGGACCGGACAGAACGGTCTGTCCAACCATAAGCCCTTCCGGAGCGAGAATGTATCTCTTCTCTCCATCTGAATAGATAACCAGTGCAATTCTCGATGACCTGTTTGGATCATATTCCACTGATACTATTCTTCCTGGAATACCGAACTTGTTTCGTTTGAAATCCATTCTCCTGTAGTTCTTCTTGTGACCGCCCCCCCTGTGTCTCGCGGTGACTTTTCCACGGTTGTTCCGTCCGGCTTTACTCTTAAGAGGTTCCATAAGAGACTTTTCACCATGATCGGTGGTGATTTCATCAAAACCAGGGGAAACCTTGAATCGAGTTCCAGGAGTGACCGGTTTCCATCTTTTCATACTCATAGCTTACACTCCCTCAAAGAAGTCGATCGTATCGCCTTCAGCAAGGGTTACGATAGCCTTTTTCCATGAAGCTTTCCGACCGACATTTCTGCCCAGTCGTTTCATCTTGCCTTGCATGCTTATAGTACGGATTTTCGTGACGCGGACGTCGAACAACTCCTCGATCGCTGAGGTGATCTGCCCTTTTGAAGCACGGGGAATTACTCTGAAAGAGTACTGGTTGGAGATATCCCTGATAACAGTACTCTTCTCGGTCACGATCGGTCTTATGATTATCTGCCTTGCGTCCATTATATCAGCCTTTCCTTCAGCAGATCAACTGCTTTTTCAGAAAGGAGAACCACTTCTGAATTCACCAGATCATGAATAGAGACGCTTCGCGCACGTCTGGCAGCGAGCTTTGGAATATTCCTGGATGCTCTGAATATGCCATCATCGATGTCTCTGACCAGGATTACTGTACGCTTATCTGAACATTCGTGGTTAACAAGCATCTCCGCGACTTCACGTGTTTTTCCGCTTGATTCCAGATCCCTTACGATCCTGAGATTGCCTTCTGACAGTCTCTCGCTCAGAATACCGGCAAGAGCTTTTCTTCTTACTTTCCGGTTCAATCTGACATTCCATCTTTTTGGTGATGGTCCGAATGTCACGCCGCCTCCGCGCCAGATAGGATTTGCTCTGGTGCCGGCTCGGGCGTTTCCAGTGCCTTTCTGTCGCCATACTTTATGACCTGAAGACTTAACCTCACTCCTGCCCAGACAGGCAACCGTTCCCTGGCGTGAATTCAAAGATTCCGCTCTCACAACTTCCCAGAGTATGTGAGTGGAAACATTCATTCCGAAGAGCTCATCAGGAAGATCAACTTTATCGATCTCTTCGCCATTCATGGTATATACTCTTGCGTCAGCCATGATTAATTGCCACCTCCCGAACGTTTCTTCCGGATGAGTAGATAACTGTTCTTGGATCCGGGTACAGCGCCTTTTAGGATAAGCAGGTTGCGCTCTTCATCAATCCGGACAACTTCAAGATTACGAACAGTCACTCTTGTGCCGCCATCCCTTCCGGGCATTTTCTTATTCTTCCAGACTCTCGACGGTGTCGCACACTGTCCGATAGAACCAGGATTTCTTTGTGACTTGGTTCCATGTGTTGCATCTCCCGATGAGAACCCATGACGCTTTACCACACCCTGGAAACCTTTTCCTTTTGTAATTCCTGTAACGTCCACTTTTTCTCCGGGAAGAAACATTGAAACCGTCAGAAAATCACCTGACTTGACTTCACCGTCCGGAACAGGAACTTCGCAAAGTCTTGCAACAGGAGGAGCATCACTTTTATCAAGGTGACCAAGAAGTGGCTTCCTCAGTCTGTTATGTTTCTTTGACCAGTATCCAATCTGTAGTGCCTCATAGCCGTCAGTTTCCAGGGTTTTGACCTGGGTGACTGGATTCGGCTGAGCTTCAAGCACAGTGACAGGGACAGCTTTACCGTCATCTTCAAAAATGCGAGTCATCCCTATCTTACGAGCCATAATTCCGCTCATAAATCACTTCCCATCGCTGAAGTCCCATTGAAAGGCGGAGGGACAAGCGTTTCTGTCAAATCCGCTCATCAGGCAACCGCCATTGCCAGATGCTGCGGCAGATCTCTTAATCCGGATAACCGGATCAGTTAGAATAGAACTGGTTTTCTATACTTCGTTCATCTCCACATCCACACCTGCGGGCACATCCTGTGACCGAAGCGCGGCTGCAGTTTCCTCGTTAGGATCCATAATTTCTATCAGCCTCGAGTGGATCCTCATCTCGAATTGCTCACGTGATTTCTTGTTCACATGAGGGCTTCTCAGTACCGTAATAACAGACCTCTTCGTAGGGAGAGGAATCGGCCCCGAAACACTGGCTCCCGTTTTTACAACTCCCCGCACTATAGCTGCCGCTGAGCGGTCAAGAAGCCTGTGATCGTACGCTCTGAGCTTGATCCTCAACCGGTTAGCCTTCAATACATTCTCCTGTCACT
Source organism: Candidatus Aegiribacteria sp. (assembly GCA_030634715.1). The sequence continues at coordinate 2,709 of DAOWAG010000107.1, forward strand.
ATTATCACCAGCCCTTGCGTAGGCTGGAAATACCCATCTGCTCAAGAAGTTCTCGTGTGATGTTCTCTGCAACCAGCGTGTAATCATAGAATTGCATTGAAAAACCAGCACGACCCTGCGTTAGTGAACGTAGGGCGCTACTATAACCAAAAAGTTCAGCAAGAGGAACCCTTGCGTTAATCGACTGTACTTCTCCACGGGGATCCATGCTTACAATATTGCCCCGTCTGGAATTAACATCACCTATTACTTCTCCTACATAACTGGATGGACATATGATATCAAGCTTCATAACCGGTTCTCTGAGTACAGGTTTACCTCTTTTCAGACATTCCCGCAGAGCCATTGCTCCGGCGTAGGCGTAGCCTGTTTCACTGGAGTCGGTCGCATGGATTTCAGCTTCCAGAAGTTCTGCTCTGATTCCGTCCAGAGAGAAACCCGCAAGTGGTCCCGCTCCGATTGATCCCATAACACCTCTTTTAATGGCATTTGTGAAGTGCTCCGGAAAATTCCTATTATTCATTGAATTAATGAATTCCACACCGGATTCTATTGGTGATACTCTGAGCAGAGCATGGCCGAAATGTCCTCTACCCTGAATGGATTTTCTGAATTCACCGGAACCGGTAACTTCACGTGAAATGCTCTCTCTGTACGAAACCTGAGGTTTCCCGGTTTTCACCAGAACTCCATATTCACGTTGAATTCTGTCAGAGATGACCTCCAGGTGAAGCTCACCCATTCCCTTGATTAAAGTCTGTCCGGATTCTTCATCAATGCCCACTCTGAAGCTCGGATCCTCATTTGCCAGTGAGGAGAGCGCCTCTTCGAGTTTTTTCTCATCCGAGGTGCTCAAAGGTTCAATTGCTATCTGCATTACCGGTTCTGGAAAAACGATGGATTCCAGAACTACAGGATTATTTTGAAGCGTAAGTGTATCTCCGGTAACAACATCTTTTAATCCTGCAGCAGCAATATCACCAGCCTGGACACTGTCAAGATGATTTCTCTTGTTCGCATGCATTCTTACGAGTCTGGTTAGTCTCTCCTTCTTACCAGTTCTGTTATTCAATACATGAGCACCATCTTTTATCGCACCGGAATAAACTCTCAAAAACGCGAGTTTTCCCAGATGAGGATCTCTCTGAACCTTGAAAACCAGTGCCGTGAATGGAGCATCGAGCCGACGCTCAATCTCCGTTTTGGAGCCGTTTTTCAGATGTCCGACTACAGGAGGTAATTCGGATGGACATGGGAGCCAGTCGACTATTGCATCAATGAGTTGCTGAATACCTATATTCTTCAGCGCGGCACCACAAAGAACAGGGACAAGCTGTCCGGAAATCGTACCGATTCGAAGGAGTCTTCTTACATGCTCAGGACTCAGATCTCCGCTGAAGTATTTCTCCATGGCGCTCTCATCAAGCATTGCTGCCGCTTCCCAGAGGGCAGCTCGCGAATCCGTATATTCGGCTGTGTACTCAGAAGGAATTTCTTCAATGCTGAACCTGGCGCCCTGTGATGTTTCATCAAAATAAACAGCATGACCTTCGATGATGTCGATAATTCCGGAAAAATCTGTCCCGCTGCCTATGGGCAGAATTACTGGAACCGGTTTTGCGCCAAGCATGTCATGAATCATTTCAAGGACTCTTGGGAAATCCGCTCCCTGTCTGTCCATTTTGTTAACGAAAGCAATCCTGGGAACATTGTACCTGTCAGCCTGATGCCAGACGGTTTCTGATTGAGGTTCCACACCGCCTACAGCGCAGAATATCGCAACCGCTCCGTCCAGAACCCTCAGGCTTCTCTCAACCTCGGCTGTAAAATCCACATGACCGGGAGTGTCGATTAGATTAATCTGGTGAGCATTCCATGTGAGGGTGGTTGCAGCGGATTGAATCGTGATGCCTCTCTCTTTTTCCTGGGGCATCCAGTCCATTACTGCTGTTCCATGATCAACATCACCGAGACGGTGCACTATTCCTGAATAGTACAATATCCGTTCGGTGGCGGTTGTTTTGCCGGCATCAATGTGGGCCATGATGCCAATATTCCGAATTTTGTCAGAAAGGGATTTGCTCATGAGAGCTTTATCCTCCAGTTACGCTAGTGTCGGAAGCAATCTGTCGCTGGAGGATCTCAGAGAGTGTGTGTACCTACCAGCGATAGTGAGCAAATGCCTTGTTTGCCTCCGCCATTCTGTGTGTGTCTTCTCTTTTCTTTACGCTACCGGCATTTTCACCTTTAGCCGCATTCATGATTTCCACTGCAAGTTTCTCTGACAGGCCTTTTCCGCTTCTGGCTTCCGCATACTGGATAATCCAGCGCATTGCAAGCGAGTCCTTTTCCTGAGGTTTAACTTCCATCGGAATCTGGTAGGTTGATCCACCAACACGTCGGGATTTTACCTTGAGCGCGGGACGTACATTTCCCATGGCTCTGTTGAATACGGTAACAGCATCCTGTCCTGTTTTTTCAGTAATAATGTCCATGGCATCATAAAAGATTCTTTCAGCCACGGATTTCTTTCCCTTTTGCATAAGTTTATTGA
>DAOWAG010000398.1 GCA_030634715.1 Candidatus Aegiribacteria sp.
CCGAGAACGACAGCAGCGAACCTCCAGCGCTTCTTTTTCCAGATAATGATCGCGAAGGCTGCAAGTATAATCAGACCCGGAGTAACCACACCCTCGTATGTATTCGGCATCCACGATACCTTCTGCTGAAGCCCTGTTACTTCTCCAAGGAGACCGAATGGAGATGGAAGGATGAATGACTGAGGTTCAGCTGACCAGTAAATAGCTTCTCTCCAGTGCATCGTAGGAGATCCGGCATCTCCGGGCGCGGTCATGATAAAAGCTCCGTAAAGGACCACTACTGTGACAACCACAAGAAGAAGCATAGTGGTTCTTCTCCAGTCCGCGCGGATGATGAATGCTGTCGAAATTACTCCGATTCCAATGAATATCGCGTGAAAGGGGCTCTGAAACGCAGCTGCCAGCATAGCTGCCGCAAACCCGAGGAAATACTTTCGTTTCCTCTCCTTGAAGTACTCTCTGCAAAGCCACAGCGCTGCGATTAATGCCCAGCAGTTTGCGATCTGATAGTGCTGAAGAAGGTGAGCTGTTCTGGACGGAAGCCAGACCAGCGCAAGAGCTGTGAAGAGAGCGCCAAATCTGTCAGCACCCCATGATCTCGCAAGGAACCACCCGAATACCCCCGTGAGAAGAGTACCCATCAGAAGAGATAGATTGAATGAGAGTACCGGATCAATGTCGCTTATTCCTGTAATCGCGAAAAAGTAAGTATCAAACCATCCGACATGGTGATAAACAAGGGAAATACCGACGGGAGGATATATCAGATCGCAGTATCGAGGATCAATACCCTTGTCAAGCGCTTTTGAGACCCACCAGAAATGCCATACACAATCATAAACATCGGCATCATTCTTAACGGATGCATCCGGCATTGAATCACCGATGATCATCCGCTGATGAGATAGAAATATCCTTCCATAAGGAAGTAGAAGTAGAAACAGTGAGACTAAAATGATAGCGATAAACGAGAATCTCAATGCTGAACAGTTTGCTGTATTCTCATTCCTCGTAAACAACAGACTGCAGCTCCTTTTCAATTATAACGGATTGCTCCCATGTTTCATGCTGGAAACGAAAATACCGATGTTCATCAGTTCTGTCAAAGCGTTAAAGAATATCTCGTATTCATGTATAAATTAGACCGGTATTTGTTGAATCCCGCGGTTGATGTCATAATATGCTTGAAACGTAACCGGCACATAGCAGTCGTGCCTCACTCTTGACATGCATCACAGGAATACAGACAATTCCGTGAGAACTATCCGGTTACTTTAGAGGCACAGACTTGGAGGTATCTGATGGGCACGAACAGGAAACTGGGTCTTGTTGCCCTGACAGCGCTTGTTGTTGGATCCATGATCGGCGGCGGTGTTTTCGGTTTACCCTCAAATATGTCCTCTGTCGCAGCGCCAGGACCGGTCCTGATAGCCTGGGTTATCACCGGAATCGGGATCATGTCGCTTGCATTCGTCTATCAGAACCTTGCCGTACGAAAACCGGACCTGAACGCCGGAGTGTACAGCTATGCACAGGCGGGATTCGGGAATTTCATTGGTTTCAATTCCGCATGGGGATACTGGATTGGGGTTATGATTGGTAATGTAGCCATTGCTATACTCTTCTTCGGTGCCCTGAGTTTTCTTTTCCCCATATTCGGTAACGGAAACAACTGGCAGTCTATCCTCGGTGCTTCCATATTGGTATGGCTTGTGAATGCGCTTGTGCTCAGG
>DAOWAG010000064.1 GCA_030634715.1 Candidatus Aegiribacteria sp.
ACAGTATTTCGGGCAAAGTGTCCATTTGAAGCTTTCTGGCCTCAATTGCCATAATATCGTAAAGCCCAAGTGTTCTGCAATGACTTTCAACCCATTCATGATCCATCGGCGCTCGTGAAACGAAAGCGGGAATGTTCTTTATATCCTCGACTAAATCCAACAGGGATCTTTCTCCACCTGCAAATGTGTATGCAGCGATTCGCTCCTGCTCGCGTGAGAAGGGCTCGAAGTTACCTCTGGTATCTATTGCATGCTCAGCAACGAGTTCCGGTACTCCTGATGTTATCTGAAGATCATAAACAGTAACCAGGCTGTCTTCCAGCCTTTGCCGGTACTCATTTCTTAGATGCCCAAGGATCTGTCTGGAGATGGATTCGCTGATTTCTTCAAAAGGTGGAACTGAATCCTGAAACATGCTGTCTATCCGCAGAAATCTCCAGTTTGAATCAAAACTGAGCATCGGTGATACATCGCCTGCTTCAAGCCCCTGCAGAAGTTTGATATTATCCGAAGACACCTGCATCAGATCCATGGGTCCGAAAGAACCACGGACAGCCATCTCATATGAATCAATTGAGAATAGTTCAACCAGATTTCCCATATTGTTTCCATCCAGAACAAGCTGTCTTAGACTGTCGCATAAGATACTGTCGTCAAGAGTAATCGATGTGTATATCACCATTGTACCAAGCTTTGAATGGAATTCCTCCACAGTATCCGCAGGGAGTTCCACCTTTTCCAACAGTATCCATTCGAGCCATCGCTGACGCAATTGCTTATTCTCAAGTTCGAGTCTGTTGCGCTGAAATTCAGGCTGAGTGTCAAATCCTCTTGCCTGAGCATCCTGAATTACAAGCAGCCTGTTAACCAGGCTTTCGACTTTGAGGTTAACCAGTTGAGAATCACCATGGAAAGGTTCGAGAGCGGGCGCGAGTCTGTCCTGCAGGATGGTTTCAGATCCAACAATAATAGCAGCATCTTCAGGATGTTGCTGACCACAACCCGCACTAAGACACAAGATTCCCAATAATGCAAATAGACCTTTCATTATTTCCTCCGTATACCCTTCCTTTAATGGTCAATTATATTCAGGAATCAAATGTAGCTTCATATTATTTCATGTCAACAGGAGGTTTCGTTGAATCCGTTTATTCATCTGATTCTGCTTCTCTCAGTATCATTACAGATGCCGGAGATTCCATCAGCCTGGCGTGCAGGTATTTACGTCCAGGATGCTGAAACAGGAGATATCCTGATGAGCAGAAATGAGGATCAAACTTTCAGACCAGCTTCAACTGTAAAATTGGTAACATCTTACATTGCTTTTTTGAAACTTGGTTCTTCCTTTGTTTACGAAACAGAAGTGCTTGCGGATATATCGGGCGGTAATCTGTACATCATCGGTTCCGGAGCTCCTCTTCTTAGCGCCGAGCATATTGAGATCATGGCTATAGAGACAGCTGCGTCTCTTGCACCGGGCTCATCCTGGAGACTGTTCTGGGATACCTCACAATTCAATGAGGAATCTCATTGTCCAGGATGGGATCAAAATGACTGGAGCAGAGTCTACTGTCCTCCGATTGAAGGGCTCTCCATTGGAGACAATGTCCTTCAGGTTATTGTATCAACCGTTGGTGATTCCATGAGAACATTCATCTATCCCCAATTACCAGGTCTTGTAATCACAAATGATCTTGTCATCGGAAACAGAATCCAGATAAGAACCACTGTTGCTGGATGGGACGATAAAACTCCCAGGATTACCCTTCAGGGTACTATGGCTCCAGATACTCAAATAGTGATGTACAAACCCTTTGCAGGTCCGCCAATGGAATTCTCAGAAATGTTCTCCATCGCGCTCGAAAGTACCGGACTGAGTATTGATACCGTTATGCAGGGAGAAGCGCCGGATGATACAACACTAATCAGAACATCGGTAATCTATTCAGACCCTCTATTTGTTCTTCTGACCTCAATGAATAAATGGAGCAGAAACATGGTTGCTGAAATGGTTTTAAGAACTGTAAGTCTGGAAACTGCATCAGGTCCCGCTTCGACCGGAGCAGGATGTGATGTTGCAGGACAGATTCTAAGAGATCTTGTCCCCGATATACCCGGAGCGCAGCTTGCCGACGGGTCAGGACTTTCCAGATTGAATCTTCTGGCTCCAGGTCATCTTGCTGCTATTCTATCAAATGGAATCAATTCACTTGAATGGGGTGTGGAATTCCTGGCTACACTGCCTGTAAACGGTGTAGACGGAACGCTTGCATCCAGATTGAGCAATCTCCCGCCGGGAGCTTTCAGAGGAAAAACCGGAACACTGAATGATACTTCAACAATTGCCGGAATACTCACTGCTTCATCCGGCAGGAGAATTATCCTTGTAATCATGCTTGAAGTTCCAGTTGGATATAACCGGACTGCAAGAGCATGGCAGGATAGCTTTATATCCTGGTGCTGGGATCGTTACTAGCGATGGGCTTCGCTTGTTTTTTACCGGAATCAGGATAATCCTGTCAGGTCAGGATGATTTCCTTTCAATATAACTGTCGTTACGAGTATCAATTTTTATTACATCGCCCTCCTGGATAAACAAAGGAACCTGAATCTGCAAGCCTGTCTGAAGAATAGCTGGTTTGGAGCCTCCGCTGGCCGTATCTCCCCTTAGCCCCGGATCTGTGTTTGTTACTTTGAGTACAACTGTATCGGGTGGTTCAACAATGATCGGGATGTTATCAACAAAGGCGATTTTTACTTCACTGTTTTCAATCAGATACTTCGCTGCATCACCAACCAGATCGAGATCAAGATTTTCCTGCTCATAAGTATCAGGATTCATTACGACATAAGCAAGATCAGTAATGTAGAGCAATTCCCATATTCGGTGTTCTACGCGAACCTCTGTTACTTTTTCACCGGCTCTCCATGTTCTGTCAAGAACTTTGCCGGAGAGAACTCCTTTGAGTTTTGATCTGACAAAAGCAGGCCCCTTGCCCGGTTTCACATGCTGAAAGTTCACAATCTGATATAGGATACTATCGATATCTATAACCATACCCCGTCTAAAATCGTTACTTGTTGCCATCGTTAGAAAACTCCACCTTAATTTAATTGTTGATTGTTTGTAATACGAATGTCAGGAACTGTTTTCACATGCCAGTTCACAGACAATATCAATCGCATGAAGGTAACCAGTGACACCAGCTCCAGCGATAAATACATCAGCACCTCTGGCAGTAATCAGATTGGTTCTGAAAAATTCACGAGACAGAACCTGACTGATGTGAACTTCGACCACAGGACCATCAAACGCATTCAGAGCATCCAGAATTGCGATAGAATAATGTGAATATGCAGCTGGATTGATAACAATTCCAATTGAATTCCCGGAAGCCCTGCCTATTGCCTGTACAAGCTCACCTTCAATATCAGATTGGAAGAAATCGATTGAAACACCTGCAATGGAGGCCTTCTGTTCAATTAATCCAATGAGTTCGCTCTGGGTCGTATCTCCGTAATTAGAAGGCTCCCGGTTACCAAGCTGTGACAAATTGGGACCATTAAGCACAGTTATAATACGAGGGGAATTCATTCAGATCCTTTGTCATATGGTTTCAACTGGAGATCATCCTTTTCCTCTTGAGAGAAGAATCCCAGAAGACTGCCTGGTGATGATATCCGGGTTTCAGGTTCATCATCGGGTGGAGGATCGGAAACCTCTTCCTCTGGCTCACTGTCAGAATCTGGCTCGATTCCCTGTGACTTCAGAACCTTTGACATTCTTTCAGTCTCTGGAAATACATCTGAATCTACATCAGATTCAGATTCCTCTGCAATCTCATCATCGTCATAAAAACTGTCTCTTGCCGAACTCTGCCTGAACTTCGCATCCTCCAGCATGTCCCTAGCTTCTTCATCGCCTGGATGCTCAAACAGATATTCCTCCAGATAATCCACAGCCTTCTTCCATTGTTTCTTCTGAAAATGAATCTGCGCCAGGTTCAGAAGAGCAACAAGATTCATTGGCTGAGCATCATATACACTTCGAAACACATCAACTGCTTTTTCAAGAAGACCTGAATCTCGAAAACACTTACCCTGGACTATTCTGATGGATATGTTGTCATTCCAGCTTTTTAATCCCGCCTCAGTGACTCCCAGAGATTCATCCAATCTTCCTCCCTGCCTTAGAAGATCAGCCAATCGCGCACAGACTGTGGGTGAAGGATGTTTAATCCAATCATTATCAAGGGCTTCTATCTCCCGAGAAAAATCACCACCTGCCATTTCAGCCTCCCGCAAAGAAAGTATTCATTATTATCCAGCCTTCTCGAATATATGGTTCCTTTTCTCTGTGTTCATGAAAAATTTCCATATCCAACAGATACCTTCGTTCATCGGCATGTAGAATATAACTGGTAAATGCTCCAGCATTCAGATGATCAGGATTCCGCCACATTCCGAGAAGCTTCCATCCACTGAGGCCATGCAGTTCAAACGGATCAACCGCAACCCTTGATCTATCAACCGAATCCGCGGCTGCATTGTAGAAGTAGTGTCTGGCAACAGCTTCACGCCATAAAACGGCTTCATCCGGCAGCAGTACAACGTCATCATCAATCCATCTGATACTTAGAAGAAGAAGGCATTCATCGGATACGTAACGTTGATACTGAAGGAAACCGGCATCCGGATCCCAATCGGAAAGATGGTAAGACTTGGGTATATCCATACTGAAACCAAGAGTTCGAAGACTGTCCATTCGCTCGGGGCTGCTCATCTGCGTGGAAACGAAGCTTCCATAGATATAAGCCGACAGATGTTCATTATATGATCGCTCGAGCAGCAGGGTTAGTTCGGTAACTTGCGTAAATCCAGGTAGAACGATGCCGAATACATCCTGACCGGATGCCCATGCATCGTTCGCCTGGTAAATGCCATCAATCTGCTGCAATACATCGGGAAGCTGTTTCTCCTGTTCAGCAACAAAGAGGATCGTCCGTCTCTCTTTAAGATCTCCTCCGAACATCTCTTCGGTACATGAAGAGAAGTTGAAAACCTTTTCAGCGTCAACTGATACAACATAAAGCTGAATGCCTTCCAGTAATTCATCAACCAGTCCCGCATCAACATCGGATCCATAAACAACAAGGACTCCTTTGATAGGACCGGTTGCAGGACTCCTGCATGAAACCAGCAGAATCAGAATGGAAAGCGCTGTCAGATATTTCATTTGTTTTTCTTTCTCGAAAGAAGAGGAGTGGTGAATCGAATCAGAGACACAATTGCGGGAAGGAATCGCACAGCGGAATCAAGCATCGGAGAGGTTCCTACTGTGCCGTTTACCCTGTTCAGGAGTGCAGTAGACGCATTTGCTGTTCTACTGATATCCTCCCCTGTCTTTTCTATCTCCAGTAACGCTGATGAAATACGTGGTATCAACTCACATATCTCCTGACCGAGCGATTTCAGGGTGATATCCATTTCGCTCAGAGTCTTGTGCATCTTCAAAACAATTGAAATGAAGAAACCAAGACCAATGAACAGACCGGCGACACCAACCAGCTGTATTATGAAAAGTCCATTCATTCTGTACTCCTAACTCTATTTCTTTATTGAAGCCCTCACTCGCGGCTTCGGAGAATTACGATTTCTACTCTTCGGTTGAGAAGCACCTTGTTGAGGCATAATGCCATAAGACGTTATAAGCATCATTAAAACAACAATAGAATGAATGAGTCCGTCTCCCTTCACACCCCTCAATATAGGCATACGACATTAGAGCAACCAATGTCAAGGTATTCGGTTTATTTAATTAATGTAAAAGTTTTCTATCCAATGATATGGTACAAGGACCATCAGACGAAGGGTGGGGGGATGTTATCTGCTGCGGTTCCAGGTCTTCACAGTATTAGAAAGAAGAAATGCGATTGTCAGAGGACCTACACCGCCTGGAACAGGTGTTATCGCGCCACAGATATCTTTCACCTGCTCAAAATCTACATCTCCGCGGAGTCCTTCAGACGTACGGGTGATACCCACATCGATTACTGTGGCTCCGGGCTTGATAAATTCAGAATTTATCATGTAAGGTCTTCCAATTGCTGAAATCAGAATATCGGCCTGTCTGCACAAACCGGGCAGATCCGGAGTATGCGAGTGCGCGATAGTGACAGTTGCGTGCTCGCGGAGCAGAAGAGCCGCCATAGGCTTTCCCACGATGTTACTCCTACCTACGATAACAGCGTTGACTCCATCCATCTGTATTTCACTGTATTTAAGAAGAGCAATTATCCCGACAGGTGTACATGGGAATAGACCTTCTTCTCCCCGCCAGAGTCTTCCAACGTTAACCGGATGAAATCCATCCACATCTTTAAATGGTAGAATTGACGATGCGATTGTCTCGTCTGAGATCTGATCCGGAAGAGGAAGCTGACAGAGAATGCCATCAATAGAAGAATCATGATTAAGATTCTCTATTTCCCGAAGCAGCTCATCCTCGGATACAGATTCTTCCAGATGGATGATCCTGCTGATTAATCCAGTTTTCTCGCATGCTTTCTGCTTCATGGAGACATAAACCTGGCTTGCGGGATTATCACCAACGATAATGACGGCCAGCCCTGGAGGCCGGCCGTCTGATTCTGATATTTCTTCAGCCAGATTCCTCCGTACTGTTTTAGCGAATGCCCTTCCGGAAAGAATCATAGCCTGCGTCATGGAAATACCTCTATCCTTTATTAATCGCTGTAATCTCAATTCTTGTGTAATCCTGGCGATGTCCCTGGGTTTTCTCATAACCCTTTCGTCTTTTTCTCTTATAGACGGTTATCTTCCCGCCTCTGCCATGTTCAAGGATATTTGCTTCAACAAACGCATTTGC
>DAOWAG010000262.1 GCA_030634715.1 Candidatus Aegiribacteria sp.
AGGACACCTGAGGATCAGCTTCGGCTGCCTTTCGGACGAAGATGTGGAACCGGCAATGGAGATTCTATCAGGAGTTACCTTTCCCGAATAATCCGAGCAGCCCTTGAAACCTCCTTATGTTCTTGACATCACCTCTGCTACTCGGATATCTTGATTCAGAAGGCAGATAAGGAAAATGGAAACCGGGGTTTGAGGTTTGTATGTCAAGACTTGGAATTGTTTTTCTACTAGTGGCATCAGGAGTAATAGGGGGATTTGTTATTCTGGCTACAAATACAAGTAAATCAATTGGAACGGTTACAGTAGCCCCGGGCACTCCGCAGGAACCTGTTGAAGCAAGCTTCTACGAGAAACTTCAAGATGAATCGACAAGATGCGAACTGTGCTTCAGGGGATGTGTTATCCCTGAAGGTGAACGAGGATTCTGCCGGAACCGGGAGAATCGGGACGGTACCCTCTATACGCTTGTCTACAACATGCCCTGCGCTCTGCAGGTTGATCCCATCGAAAAAGAACCGATGTACCATATACTTCCCGGAACATTCATTTTCTGTGTTGGAACAGCATCGTGCAATTACCGCTGCCTTCACTGTCAGAACTGGCACATGTCGCAACGAAGCCTGGAAGAGCTTCAGAATTACTATGTAACACCAACGCAGATAGTTGATATGGCCGTTGAGTATGGCTGCAGGACTGTATCCTTTACATACAACGAACCGACTGTGTTCTTTGAGTACATGTACGATATAGTGATACTGGCAAAGGAAAGAGGACTCTTCGCGATATTCCATACAAACGGATCTCTGAATCCTGAACCTTTGAGACATATACTCGAATATGTTGACGGTGTAACCGTCGATCTGAAAGGTTTTACCGAGGAGTTCTACCGTGATGTATCATCAGCCGAGCTGGATCACGTACTCAACACGTTAAAAATAATAAAGGAAGAAGGTGTCTGGCTTGAGGTTGTCTACCTTGTCATTCCGACTCTGAACGATGATCCGGAAGAAATAAGGCAAATGTGCGAATGGATACTTGAATATCTCGGATCTGATACACCGCTTCATTTTTCACGGTTCTTTCCTGCCTACAGGCTGACAAGACTTCACCCGACGCCCCTCGAAACAATTGAGCAGGCTTATGAAATCGCTCGTGAGGCGGGTCTCGAATATGTAACAATAGGTAATGTTCCGGGCCATAAATACAATTCCACATTCTGCCCCGCCTGCGGAGAACAGTTGATAGCCAGAACGCATTTCGAAGTACTCTTGAATAATATAGACGATGGCAGATGCGGATATTGCGGAGAAGAAATACCAGGGATCTGGGAGTAGAAGAGGAACCGGTCACTGTAGTCAATAATCAGATTATGCTGGTGATAACATGCACGGTTCAAGCAATCGGTTAAGCCTCGCGATAGTCGGAATGGGTTTCAGCGGAATTGTTGCCCAAATCCTGATTCTCAGAGAGCTGTTCATAACCTTTCTTGGAAACGAGTTATCCATCGGGATCGTTCTTGCCAACTGGCTTGTGCTGGAAGCAATCGGCTGCTTCATTGCAGGAAAGATAGCGGATCGAATAAGAAACAGGATTGAAACTTTTATAGGCATCACTTTACTGTTCTCTCTTTCCTTTCCTGTGGCGATCTATTTGATACGGATACTCAAAGAGATAATCGGAATCGGTCCCGGTGAGGGACTGGGACTGCTTCATATCCTGTTTTCATCCTTTCTGATCCTGCTGCCTGTCAGTATACCGCACGGCGCTCAGTTCTCTCTGGGTTGCAAAGCATATTCGGATATTCGATCAGGAAACTTCAGTACATCAGGAATAAGGCGAGAAAACAAGTTAGATTCGTCCGAAGCCGGTCCGATCGGCAGAATTTATGTTATCGAGACAATTGGAACCATCTTTGGAGGGATCGCTCTTACATACCTGCTTATTCCGTACTTTCATTCATTTGAGATAGCCATAGGAACTGCTCTGCTGAACTCGGTGATGTGCCTGATACTGCTTGGTTCATTCCGGTGGAGGGGAACTCCTCAAAAACTGGCTGGTTATGCAGCGTTGACGATCATGCTTCTATCTTCCAGCATGATTGTCGGAGGGCAGACTGATAGTCTGCAGAATATGTCAATAGAACATCAGTGGAGCGGTCAGAACATAATCCATTACCAGAATTCTATTTATGGCAATATTGCGGTCGTTCGGAGCGGGGAGCAGTATACATTCTTCTACGATGGCGTTCCTTCCGTTACTATTCCGAATCCGGATATAACCTTTGTGGAAGAACTCGTTCATTTCCCAATGCTCTGTCATCCTGATCCGAAAGAAGTGCTGGTAATAGGAAATGGAGCTGGCGGAATTATCGGTGAACTGCTGAAATACCAGGTTGATCGAATTGAATATGCTGAACTCGATCCATATTATCTTCGGGTGATTGATCTTTATTCAACAGAACTCACGCGGACTGAGCTTGGAGATGAAAGAGTAACTGTCAGTTATATAGACGGCAGGCTTCTTCTGCGGGAGACATCAAATACATACGATGTGGTTCTGATCGGGTTTTCCGATCCACAGACATTGCAGCCAAACAGGTTGTTCACCGAGGAATTCTTCACTCTTGTCAGGAACAGTTTGAATGATGATGGAATTCTGGTCGTCAGTTCATCGGGTTCATTGAGTTATATGGGAGATGAACTGAGG
>DAOWAG010000174.1 GCA_030634715.1 Candidatus Aegiribacteria sp.
ATGTAAGTGCTAATAGTTTTCTCATCGAATTTCCCTTCAGTTAAAGACTGAAATATAGTGTATGCTCTCTTGGATGCGGACTTCCATAGAAACTCGCAAGTATATCCAGTGTCCCAGGAAGAATTACATGATTACCAGTAATAAGATAGTTCGAAATACATTCCATGCACTCTGATGCATGGCACGAATTTCTGGAATCGCTCTTACTATTTATTCAGGTAGATCCCCTACGAATACCTGAGGATATAATTCAGGATCAGCATCGAACGCCAGAAATCTATCCTCTCCTATAACAACAGCCCATGTACTTGCTCTCTCTCCGGCATCAAGTGCCACCGTAAAGAGAAGATCAAGTCCATCAGCGGAATAGACATCGAAGGAAGGCGTCTCCGCTGTTCCCTTTGTTACCCATAGTCTACCCTGTCCATCAACACTAAATCCAACTATTGCCTGTCGATATGGATCGGGTTCCCAGTTTGCCATGGCGGGTGGCATTCCCCCCTGTATCATTCTGTTGTTGACAATTTCCGCTTCGAGATCGATCTCCTCCTGGGTCTTTGCGATCCGCTCGAAATCATCATTGGTGACAATAGAAATCTCTTCGCCTTCGGAGCTCCATAGGGTGAATATGTACTCTTCACTGGTCAACGGTGTAGTAAAGACGCAATCATCGGGTCCTGTTCCGAAGAATACCAGATCTTCCTGTATGGAGCTCAGATCAGCTGGATCGAACGGAGACATGCTGGAGTGATAGACCACTGTTGGTTCAGCCTGATCCTTCTCCCATCTCGCGATGGTGAATCCCATGAACATACCCTCTTCATTCTGGTCGAAATCCGGCTTCATGCCGACGATAGCCCCACCTTCCAGCCCTGAAATCGTACCGGGTGGAGCAGGAAAAAAGCCTGCCAAATCCGATTCATATTCAAGATCGGAGTTGAAATAGATGAGTTTACCGCCCATAGCATCGGATACAACCAATCCCCCATCGGGGAAGAAAGCCATTCCTTGTGGAAACTGAAACTCACCCGGGCCGCTGCCCTGTCGTCCGATTCGCTCAATGAACTCACCTTCGGGCGAGAAGAGACTGATACAGCTTTTCTGCAGGTCGAGCACTGCTATATCACCTTCTGGAGAAATGCTAACTCCGCCAACAGCGCCAAACACATAATTGCTGTCACCAAGCTCTATGCCAATGGAATCGGTAATTGTCAGATAAACATCAGCATCCGGAAGAACATATTCCTCAGAGGTAGTGATAGGTTCATCAATGACCTCTTCCGATGGGGATTCCTGAGCCCCACACGCGAGCATCAGAATCAGGAATGTAAGTGCTAATAGTTTTTTCATCGAATTTCCCTTCAGTCAAAGATTGAAATATAGTGTATGCTCTCTTGGATGCGGGCTTCCGTAGAAACTCGCGGCTTCTTCGCGCTTGACCCTTATGTAATCATCAATCAATTCGGAAGCAAATACATCGTTTTTCTGCAGGAACTCACGATCTTCCGAAAGAGCATCAAGAGCCTCTTCCAGTGTTCCTGGAAGTATTGGAAGATTGCCTGTGTCAAAACCATCCGAAAAGACATTCGCGTCTATTGGGCCATATCCAAGTTTCTGTGGATTCATTTTATGTTTCATTCCATCAATCGCTGCCATAAGTATCGCGCTCATGGATAGATATGGATTTCCGCTTCCATCAGGTACCCTGTATTCAAACCTCATTGAATCCGGTTTTCTCGCATAAGATGGTACTCTTATCGAAGCGCTTCTGTTTGGTCCGGAGAAGAATCGGTAAACCGGAGCTTCCTGTCCGGGTACAAGCCTGCGGTAACTGTTGACAGTCGCGTTTGAAAACGCGCAGATGGCGGGAGCATGGTGAAGAATCCCGGCAATCGCGCTGAGAGCGGTTTTGCTGAGATTACAGTACCCATTCTTATCGAAGAAAATCCTGTCCTGATTGTTTGTCATGAACATATGGAAGTGCATGCCGGAACCCGGCTCTCCCTCAATCGGTTTCGGCATGAAAGTCGCGGAAAGATCGTGTTTGAGAGCAACATTACGGATTATATGTTTTCCAAGCATCACATTGTCAGCCGCGCTGAGGAAGGATGCGAAATTGACCTCAATCTCGCTCTGCCCCATTCTGCCGACTTCATGATGGTGGTACTTGATCTGTATGCCTGCCTTCTGCATATGATATGCCATTTCAGATCTTATATCATGCAGACTGTCTACGGGATACATCATGTGGTAACCCGATTCATCTGAATGAACAAATCCCTTCGAATCCGGATTTTTCGAGTTCTCAGGAGCCTCAATACTCCTCAGGCAGTAACCCTGATTACCGGGTTCCGTCCAGAAGGAAACCTTGTCGAAAACGTAGAACTCGAACTCCGGCGCCCAGAAGCTGTCTGACGCCACCCCTGAGGATCTAAGATATTTTGCCGCTTTCCGGGCTACTCCTCTTGGATCTTTCGAGAAAGGTTTACCCGTATCAGGGTGAATTATATCAGCGAACACTACAAGAGTTTTTCTGGTGGTAAATGGATCCTGGAAAACTCTTCTCGGATCGGGCAGAAGAACCAGATCTCCGGCCTCGGTAAGTGTCATGCCTTTCAGTGTTGAGCCATCAAAACCAATCCCTCGATGAAAAAACTCCTCATCGACAACTGAAGCCGGTACAGTGACATGACGCCAGTTCCCCAGAGCGTCAGTAAAACGAACATCGAGCTCTTCAAACTGCTCCTCGGCAATTCTTTCAAGTTGAATCTGAATTGTTTTCTTAACACTCACAGTCACATCCTCCTGAGGTTCCGCGTTTTTTTTGAATATATGAATCTACAACCTTGTCAAGATGCCCGACTAAATCGGACACTTCAACTTCTCCAGTATTTATTCCGTCAACAAAGAGCTGAACTCCCGAAGGAGTTCCAATCAACGCAATATCCGCCTCTCGAGCTTCTCCAGGTCCATTCACTTCACATCCCATAATCGCTAATGTAAAATCACCTTCTACTCCCGCGAGATGCTGCTGAACAGATAAAGCAAGTTTCTCAACATCAATTCGGGATCTTGCGCAAGTTGGACAGCATACTATCCTTGGAAATCTTCTTCGAATTCCAAGAGATGAGAGAATTTCCCATGCGACCGCGGGTTCCTTTTCCGGATTTCCGGACAGAGAAATCCGTATAGTGTCGCCAATACCCTTTGCAAGGAGAAGAGTAAGGGCAACCGTGCTCCTGACACTCCCCGTAAGAGGTGGTCCTGCTTCAGTAACACCAAGATGCAGGGGGTAATCACATTCCGCTGATGCCATTCTATTGGCAGCTACTGTAAGCATGGGATCGCTGGATTTGAGAGAAAGTATGATATCTTCAAAACCGGAGGTTTCCAGCAGATCCAGATGCCTTCTTGCTGAAGCCCACATGGATTCTCTGTTCACTCCTCCATACTTGTCCCTGAGATCTCCTGGAATACTACCGGAATTAACTCCTATCCTGATAGGTATGCTCAGTTTGGAGGCTTTTTCCGCAATACGCCGGATATCCCGCTTATTCCTGATGTTGCCTGGATTCAACCTGAGTTTATGAACGCCGGCTTCCATCGCGACAAGTGCAAGCTCAGTGTTGAAATGGATATCCGCCACAATCGGAACAGGTGATACTTCAACGATTCTTTCCAGAGCTTTTACCGAATCCATGTCGGGAACCGCAACCCTCACAATTTCAACTCCCAGTTGAGCCAGGCTTTCTATTTGACTAACAACAGCCTCTATGTCACGAGTCGGAACATTGGTCATGGACTGCACTGATATTGGAGCTCCGCCGCCAATAGCGA
>DAOWAG010000092.1 GCA_030634715.1 Candidatus Aegiribacteria sp.
ACTTTAAATACATTTTCTCCCTCGAATGTGTCATCCACAACACTCAGTGCGCCATACGGACAGGTTGGAACACATGTGAACTCATCTCTGCCCTCGCAATAATCACAGATATTCGTTAAATGAGGTGTCAGCTCAGGGTAGATTGTTCCATATGGACAGGCATGTGAGCAGGAGCGGCAACTGACACATCTGACAGTATGACGGACCAGCATTCCGTCCGGTTCTTCAAGTTTTTCAAGCGCGTCCTTGGGACAGGCATTGATGCAATGAGGCTCTTCACACTTTCTGCAGACAAGTACATAAGTTGCAAGCTCGATAAGAGATATCATTCCGTTATTGACGGGATGATAGAAGTAACTGCAATCAACCACACACTCATCACACTGATCAGAATTACAGATATCAAGATCTATGAAAAGCTTTTTTCCACCCGATATGCCCTCATCAAGGTTGCCATGAAGCTGATCAATTGAAGTCTTGCCCATCCCCAAACCTTTCAGTCCCAGATTCCCGGGAATTCCCGAATCGCATCATATGTGAAAACAGGACCATCCTTGCAGCAATAGTAAGGACCGATTCTGCAGTGGCCGCATTTTCCGAAGCCGCATGACATGTTCTTCTCCATGGAGAGATAGATATTTCTATCTTTCACTCCGAGTTCCTGCAGCTTGAAGGTAGCAAATTTCATCATTATTGGAGGTCCGCAGACGATTGCTTTTACTCTGGAATAATTCATATCAATGCCATCCATGATCGTCGTTACAAGACCTACTGGACCGTTCCAGGTGTCATCGCCCTCATCTACAGTAAGAATCATGTCAATATCATCACGTTTAATCCATCCCTCAAGTTCCTTGCGGAAGATCATCTCTTCGGGATTTCTGCAGCCGCCTCTGTAAACGAGTTTTGAAAGTTTGTCCCTCATGTGGAACAGTTCGTACATCAGGGTGCGGATGGGAGCCAGCCCGACACCGCCACCAACAACAAATACCTCCTGACCGATAAATCTGGTCATTGGGTATCCTTTGCCAAGCGGACCTCTCAAACCGACAGTATCACCTGGTTTGAGCTTGTGGATTTCATCGGTTACTTTACCCACCTTAACGATGGTTATCTCCATCGTTTCCTTTATTTCCGAATCGGAAGACGGAGTGAACGGAGCTTCGCCCAGCCCGGGAACCGAGAGCTCCATGAACTGTCCCGGTTTGAAGGTAAGTTCTTCCTTCGGTTTGAACAGGAATGTCTTAATTGTAGGTGTCTCAGTTGTGACTTTCAGGACTTCGGCTTCGATAGACCGATATGGATTAATCATCTTGCTCATCTTGATGCATTCAGTTTTTCGAGTACTTGTCTGATATCAATTTTGCCAGGACACGCGGCTATACATCTGCCGCACCCGGTACAGGCAATTTCATCCGCTACAGCAGGGAAATAATCAAATTTCTTCTCAAATCTATTCCTGAGTCGCATCCAAAGTCGATCCCTTGGATTTTCTCCCCCCGCTACTCTTGCGAAATCCTTCACCATGCAGGAATCCCATATCCGATATCTGGCCAGTTTGCCATCAGACTTCTGGTCATACAGAAGGAAACAGTGACATGTTGGGCAGATTACATTACAAGCTCCGCATTCGACACATGCTGCAGCTTCTTCGGACCAGAGATCAGGCTCAAAATTCCTTTTAACTATACGGTTGAGTCTTTCAGCCGGTGGAATATTCTTATTCTTGGCATTTTTCTCGACATGCCTCTTTACCGAAGTGCGATTATGGTCACGGTGCTGGATCTGATCTTCTGTTGCTTCCTGAAAAAGCGCCTTGTGATCATCAATTACCTTCTGCCCTTTATCGCTTCCGATCTCAACAATAAAACCTTCATCGGCAGGAGATAAATTTATGTCGTATTCTGCTTCTGGCCAAGGATTAACACCAAGCGCGGTACAGAAACATGTTTCAGCGGTTGTTGTGCAGTCAGCGGAGATGATCAACCCGCCCTCTCTTGCTTTCATGTAGGTTGGATCTCCGTATTCATCATCAATGAACACGAAATCAAGTATTTTAAGTCCTCTTAAATCGCATGATTTCACACCGACAATACAGGGAGGGCGATCATTTCGAGGATTCTCAGGACTGAAATCAACCGCTACTTTCTCGCGACCAAGAAAGAAGAAGGCCTTGAGCGGTTCAAAGGTTCTGATATCTCCGATTACATAATCTTCTTCTGATTCACCAAATGCGGTGAAAGCAAGACTATCTCCCTTTCGGGAAGGCGCAAATATCCTGTAATCCCCCACAAGGGATTCCAGAAGCTGAAAAAGACTACCCCGTTTGATGAAAAGCATTGCAAAGAAATAGAATTTGAAGTCAGTCTTGTCAAGGGGCAATTATACGATAAATACATATCTACTCACGACAGATCCTATCGTAGTGTGATACATATAATTATTGCCGTGGAACCAGGTGTTTTTCGGGCATATGATGAATGTTTCGATGCAGAGTTACATTTACTCAGATAATCATTGAGTTGAATTCATGGAGAAATCAACATCACTTCCCGGATTATTTCCGAATTCTCCCCGGTTCATGAATCACTTATCTTTAATATTGCCGAATATTTGTCAGTCTCTACTCATCAATCATTGTTCAAAACTTTAAACACGCAATCAGCTAATTCTGTAATATTGAATGGCTTACTTATCATACCCTTAAATCCATAGTCAGCATAGTTTGCGAGCACCGGATCTTTGGCGTATCCGCTTGAGACGATTGCATTAACATCCGGATCTATCTTAAGTAATTTTTCTACTGTCTTTTGACCACCCATACCTCCAGGTACGGTTAAGTCCAGAATTACCACATTAAAAGGTTCTTTTAAATTCTCAGCTTCAGCATAGATTTCAACTGCTTCGCTTCCATCCTGAACACCGATCACTTCAAAACCTGAATTCGTTAACATCTCAATTGCGACCATTCTGACAACTTTGTCATCATCCATTATCAGAATTCTTCCCTCGCCGGTTCTCAGATCAGGATTATCTGCTTTTCCAACAGAAGGTATTTCATCGGAAGCAGGAATATTAATGAAAAATGTTGTGCCCTCCCCGACTACGGATTCAACCCTGATCATCCCCTCATGTTTTTTTATTATAGAGTAGGCAGTTGCGAGTCCGAGTCCGTTCCCTTTGTCTTTTGTTGTAAAGTATGGATCATATATCTTATGAAGGTTTTCTTTCGATATGCCGACTCCAGTGTCTTTAATCGTCAGCTTTACAAATCTTCTTTCTCTCAGGGATAAATTCCGCTCTGAACCAATATCAACATTCTCTGCGTTAATGGTAAAGTTACCGCCATCAGGCATCGCCTGGTGCGCGTTAATGGTCAGGTTTTCAATAACCTGCCTGAACTGTACTTCATCTATCTCAACCGGCCAGAGACCATCAGTCTCTGAATATTCAAACATGACACTGGAACCGGTCAGGATAAAATTAACGGAATCATTGATTACTTCAGCAAGCGAAGTAGATTTTTTCAGGGGTACTCCCCCTTTGGAGAAAGTCAGCAGTTTATGGGTCAATCCTTTTGCTCTGGTCGATGCGTTCAAAGCTTCTACAAGAAACTGATATACTTCACTCTCGGGATCCGAATATGACTTTGCCAGGTCGATATTTCCCAGAATACCGGTTAGAATGTTGTTAAAATCATGCGCAATTCCACCGGCAAGAACACCAAGTGATTCAATCTTCTGAATTCTGGCCTGTTCTTCTTCCATCTTCCTGCGCTCAGTGATATCGAGAGCGACAATCTGAACTGCTGCTCTCTCCTGGAATGTAAAGGGGATTGCAACAACTTCTGCATCCACAATTGAGTTATCGAGCTTTCTAAACCTTCTTTCTAAAAGAGGAGTCTCCTGATTATTCTCTATAATATCTTCAATCATTTTCATAAATATTTCGTGATCATGCGGATAGATAAATTCAAGTATCGGATGTCCGATGATATCCCCGATACTTTCTGCTCCAAGAAGTTTCAGTCCGGCATTATTTACAAGTGTCAGTCTCTCATCACAACAGACAAAAATAGCCTCCGGTGAAGATTGAACGAGCCTTCTGTACCTTCCCTCAGACTTCAGCAATGCCATTTCAGCTTCTTTTCGTCTTGCGATATCAATGAAAACGTTCAGGGAGCTTTCAATAACATCCCTGTCTCTTTCTTCAAAGGGAAATCGGAATATTCGATCTTCAATATCATTACCTATGAGTAGAGCAGTCTCCTCGTACCGGTTGAAAACCCACAGGATATATTTTGATTCAATCATCCTGCAAAGGGAATCCATAAAAGAATCTTGTTCTGTATTTGAATTTAAGTACAGGAAGTCAGGTACAGTGTCATCGACGCTGAGTATCGGTTCTGAATCCTGCTTAAGACCAAGGGAATATTGTGAGATGAAAGTTCCAGTTTCCTTATCGTAGTGAAGAACCATGGCTCTATCAGCCCACATTGTACTTAGAATCACCTGGAGAAATCGTTTCCCAATTTCCTCAATAGAGACATCGTGATTAATTAGTTCGTATGTTTTCAGTATAAGGGAAGTAGTGGTGTGGGAACGCCTTGCACCATTATGTACTTGAGTCAGTTCCTGCTGTAACCTTAAGATCTGCCGGCCCATTTCGTCAACTTGATGACGATAGTAATCCTGCTCAGTCTTCTTATCTTCCATAGTTCTATCTATTTGTGAATACCGTCAACACACCCGTCCAGCCCAGCGGACGGCTTCGCCCCAGAAGCGGGGCGATTTCTACGCCTGAATAGAAACCCAATAACGGGATATTGTTCCCGATTATCTTCCTGACAACGCCTGCCTCCTCAACCTCAGAGCCGCTGAAGCCGGAAGCTCTACCGGCACAGTCAATATACAGAGCAAATTCCGTTTTTTCTTTGTCGATGCTTTCGAGCAGTTCAGCAGTCCGTTTCTCCACTGATTCCACCATCATCCGATTATCTCTGGACATGATCTGAATCTTTTCTCCCTGCTGGAAATCCGCTTCAAATAATGTAACGGATCCATCCTCTGGATTTGCGCTGATAATAAGACGGTTCACATACGCCCCTTCGTTGTATGCAGAGTAAGGGTCTCCATACTTTCTGCCAAGGGTAACTAAAAAAGGAATGTTCGAATCGCCAAGAGATGTGTGATCAATGCCCAGTATCTCGCTGAAAACTTCTGTGGCGGGTTGACCATCAAGTTCAAAGAGGACAGGTCCGTCTATCTTTGTAATTTCCAGAAATGAACTGACAGGTGTGCAACCATGCATAATAGTTGTATGTGGAGTCAGGGTTTCCGGAAGAACGACTGCAACAACTGAATGCTTCAATGTACTGCTGCCGTTAAAGATAAAACTCGGTGAGAATGTAAAATCACCAACCATACCTGCGCCGATAATATGCAGGTTCTTCCCGCCAAGTCCGGCATAAAGACCATCTGCTAACTGGCTCCCGGTATGGAGCACAGGTGGTGGAGCTGACCGTGTGTTATCGTAAAATATCAGCACGGTGTCACCTTCTGCAGTTACTTCACCGAGTCCAAGACCAAGGTTCCTGCCAGCCTCATACTCACCTGCTTCCATACTGTCGATCACAAATGCTTCCGGTACCGGGAATGGAGCTGTGAATACTGCAAGACCGCATTCATAACCGGTGTATCCAAGTGAGTTATTCGTGATTATACCTACCGCTGAACCACCATAGATATCAACATTACCAAGCTCAGATCTTATTCCGTTCAAGACATTGTCCGGTTCATGCCGGCCGCCGCAAAATGCCAGCACCCAGGAAATTGAATCCTTATCAATGATCTGGTTCCTTGCCATACTGGCCGCCTGCTGACCAGCTCTGTCTGATTCGGTATCCTGACTCATGCCTATGTATACCATTTCATTATCCTTACGATGAATATTCTCTATACTCTTTTTCCAGTTTCCAAAGCCTGTACCTGTTATAACCTGTCAATTTATAGAAAAAATCCCTTCGAATAAC
>DAOWAG010000075.1 GCA_030634715.1 Candidatus Aegiribacteria sp.
AATATCTCTGAATACTTCCACATGATTATTATTCACCCCATTGAATATCCCCTGCGACCAGATCCGCAAGGGAATGATTCTTCATGAAGGAGTTGTACATCTCTCTGAGGTTCAGCCAGAGAGGTCTGGTTACGCAAGACTCTTCAAGAGGACACCGCTTCTCTTCGTAATTTTCTGATGGGGAGCAGTTTACTCCTTCAGACAGACATGATGCCGGAAGAAATTCCGTTTCGAGAATGCTTACGACATCGTAAAGACTTATTTCCTCCGGCGGAATCCCAAAAACGTATCCACCCCCCGGTCCCCTTTTACCTCTAACTATTCCGGTTGTTCTCAGTTTACCGAATATCTGCTCGAGATATCGAACGGATATATTCTCCTGCTCTGATAGCAGAGCAAGAGATATCGGGATGTTTTTCTTGTTTTCCATCATCTTTGCCATACGTGCTAAAACCCTTAGCGCGTATCTGCTTCTGGTAGATATAAGCATATTCCCCCCTATTCCTGTCGGAATATGAGTATATATAGATTATGCTTTTCGTCAAGTCCTTTTTTTGCGGGTAATAACGTGTTTTGTTATGACTCCTCCAACCGCGACTGCTATAACACCCATCATCATAACAAACAGCGCAGTTCTGAGGGCTGATGGAAGAGGATCGCCTGATTCGCCGCTTCCTCTGAAAAGAACCTCAAGATCAATCGACACTGTTACAGGTTGATAATTTCCCCTGTTGCTGATAACTAAAACAATACTGCCAAAACCGGAGATATTCATATCAAATTCTCCGGATGAGGTGGAAAGACAATCCAGGGTGTCAACATCAACACCGCTGTTCTTCCACCGCAAGTAATCGTCTACATGAAAAAGAAGCAGCTCTACAGAAGAAGTGTCAGGAATTACCTGTATCGATCCGGAAAGCCGGGAGCTGTCAGCCTGATATTCCTGAAGAGCGAATCTGACGCTTATGTACTGACCTACTGAAATATGTATGTCCTCTGTCTCAACGAGAGACATGCTCCCTCCGTACAGAAGAGAGACCAGAAACAGTATGATAACTGGAAATGACTTCATTTTCATTTAAATAGTATAGTATAGATATGTAGTATTGCCACTCCCTGCACCGAATCTGTCTGCGGGGATCTGGAAAGGAACTAATTTCATGAATTCTTCCGAAAGATAGTCGTATATGCCCGGCAGAGGAACTTATTACTCTTTCATCTCATGTCTTACAAAGCTGACCGGGTTCAGGGGGGCGGAATTGCTTGCCGGGATCCTCTCTTCACTGAGATATGCGTGTAACAGAAAACGGAACAGAGTTTACCTTGGACACCTTGCCAGAGTATTTCCGGGAAAGAGTGACCACGATTTAGCAACACTGCTGAAGCATTACTGGAGGGTACACCAGAGAGCCTTTTTAGGTCTTTTCTTCTCCGGTCGCTTTCATGGCGTCAACACACCTTCGAGGGTTGAGCTGGTGAATGTCTCTCTCCTTGATACTGCTCTTGAAGAGGGAAATGGAGTTCTGCTTCTTGTTCCGCATTTCGGAGATGAACGGATGCTGCATATTCTTCTCGCAATTCTCGGATATCCTATGCACACCATCTCATCAAGATACGCTGATGCTCCGGATGCTGTTAGAAAAGCCAGACTCTCCGTCAGCACGAAATTGCATCATGTGGCTTTTCCTGATGATGACCCGAGGTGGATCTACGAAATCCTGAAAAAAGGAGAGATTATTCAAATTTCACCAACTGCATGGGGAGGGTCGAAAGGGCACTGGGTAAACAGCTTCGGAGTGCCTGTACTCGCTTCATCAACACCACTGCGGCTTGCGAAATCCACCGGATGCAAGCTGCTTATTGCCTGTAATCATGCCCTGCCGGGTGTTCGGTACAGAATAACTTTTCAATGTTTTGACCCTGAACATTTTGACTCAAGAGGAACAGCTGACTTATTCAGCAGGTTTGAGATCCTTGGGAAGGACAATCCGGATCAATACAACTGGATGAATCTCGTAATCAGGCACAGAGAAACAAACACGATGGCTCGGCTGGGTGGAATTCCCAGAGAGGAGAAAGATGTTGAATCACTCGCGATCGAGTCAGACTGGGACCCTTACAATATCAGAGATTTTCACTCAGTTTCTTCTCTGACAGGTCTGTCAAGATAAAGTCTTCTTAGAGCTACTCCCTGAATGATCAGGTACAATCCCACCAGCAGCGGAATCAATCCGGTTCCGGCAGCAATCAGTGGAAGTATTGAGGAATGAGTCGCTGACTCAATCGTTTCAGCAGCTTTTTCAAGATGTTCAACAGCTTTGTTGAATGCTTCTTCCGTACTGAACAGGTCTCCTGCAAGAGAGTCGACTCCGTTCGCTACTTCCTCAAGAAGAGGTTCCATTGGCTGCAGTGTGGCTGACAGATGCTCCATTCCGACAATTGTCTGACCTGATGTGGAATATGTGTTTTCCAGACTGGACAGCACTTCCGTAAAATGATCCTCACCTAACAGGGAAAGAACTGGAGAAGGAAGGTTTTCAATGCTATGTGCTACCGTAAGAGTCAGATAGCGCACGTCTTCCGTGGTTTCCTTTATACTGTTGATGGTTACCCAGGTTTCGTGAATAACTTCACTTGTGCTTCTGATGGAACTGCTGAAATCGGAAACAAGAGATGATGATGTTCCAAAATCCTTACCGATGAATTCCACCGCTGATCTCGCGCTGTAAATTCCCTCGGAAATAGACACAAGGCTGCCCTTCACAGGTTCCCATGCGGCAAACGCAATAACAATAATAAAGCTTCCCACAACGATCGCGATTCCGCCGAGAATCCAGGAAAGCCAGACAGAAAGACTGTACGAAACAAGGTTTATACTTTTCATTTTCCATCCCCTGTTCTGAATGCCAGATTCGAATATGTTGTGATAGCATAGCAAATAATTGATCCTGAAACTACCGAAGGGCTGATTAGTAATTATGATTGTTGAGATTGAAAAAGCTGCAAGGGAAGCGGGAGACATTCTGCTTAAAACGGCCCTCACAGGCATTCAGGTTTCTTTGAAGGCAAATCATGAGCTTGTAACAACCGCTGACCTGGCATCAGAGGATTTTCTGAAAAAACGTCTCGCGGAGATAGTACCATCAGCAGGATTTCTTGGAGAAGAGTGCTGGAAAGGTGAATATCCCGCCCCTCCTTTCTGGGTCGTTGACCCGCTTGACGGAACCAACAATTTCGCTCACGGATATCCTGTCTTTGCGGTTAGCATTGCTTTCTGGAATGGTTCTTCAATTGAGGCCGGATGCATCTATGATCCAACCAGAAATGAAGCTTTCTCCGCCGCCTCCGGAAAGGGAGCAAAGCTGAATGGTTCCGCAATATCAACAACGGACACAGACAATCTTGGAGACTGTATCCTTGCCACCGGTTTTCCGTATCACAGGAAGGTTTCAAATCTAGGTGTGAATCTTGAAATCCTGAAATACTTCCTCGGAAGAATACAGGGAATCCGAAGGAGCGGATCGGCTGCTCTTGATCTGGCTTATGTTGCTGCAGGAAGACTCGACGGCTTCTGGGAAGAGCATCTGAAACCATGGGACATGGCAGCAGGAGCTCTTATTGTCAGGGAAGCCGGCGGAGAGATCTCATCCTTCGACGGAGAAGAATGGGATATATCTTCCACCGGGATGGTGGCTTCCGGTAAATCAATTTATCCAAAGATCCAAGTTGGTATCAGAACCCCAGATTAATCCCTGCATAGAACATGTTGATTCCGCTGACTTCGTTATCGGAGGAAAGCGGCTTAGTGTGCTTGAACTCACCGAAAAAACTAATGGGTATCATTGGAGGCTCAAACGACAAGCCCAATACTCCATGGATTCCAGGATGCACATGGTCATAGGGATCAATGGGCATTGCTCCACCTGTTTCCTCGTTTACAACCTGCATAAGGACATCCGCGTCGCTGAACAGTATGTGCGCTCCACCACCACCGCCGATATAGGGTTTCAACGGAAGGGCTCCGATCGGAATCATTATCTTCATTGTCACGCCAAGGTCAATGTCGTGGAATGTTGCTGTGTAATTTCCCATCATCTCTGTAGAGATGTCATCAGGAGACCATCCGTATTGGTTCTCAAGGTAGTCTATCAATCCAAGACTGTCTCCCTCAAAATTATAGCCATACTCATCATTAACGTATTCCACGAGATAATTGTACAGCGTGATATCGCTTTCACTGCTCGCGTATGTTCCGCTTATCTCAAATACGACAAGGCTCAGGAGCGGAAAGCTGATCTGCCCTCCATACACAGCGCTTGAGGCGCTCTGACCGGTTCTGGGATCATCACCACTGTAGTGACCAATTCTTCCGCCGAATCGTACTCCGGCAAATGCTGTGCCGCATACAAGTAAAACTATCAGAAATATCCTCACTGCAATCTCCTTTCGAATGATCCTTATCTCATGGTGCAAGATGAGACCATGAATGCATTTCACTAATACAGCCTCTTATGACTGTATTTGAAACTCGCTTTCTCAAAGTTATATTGAATATGTACTGATTGAATAAGTATTGCCAAGCAATTTTTTTGAAGGTAAGGAAAACATAGCATGAAAAATACATTTCCAATTCTGATGCTGACTGCGGCAGTCGCTCTGACATCGGGTCAGGTGAATATAGGCAGCTGGCAGTCTTTCTATGGAAACTCCGGTGATCTTCCGGAAGTAAGCTTACTCGAATCAAGCACCACTCACATGATCGTCGAGATATCCATACCTGGATTCTGGCTGTACGACTATCCAGCTGGGGGCAGGTCATGGAACTGCGTCAGCCTTCCCGAATGCTATTCTCAGGGTGATATCGGTCTTCCCGATCTCCCCTCGGTACCCAGACTTTTCGCTCTCCCGTTCGGAACTGAAGCTGTTGTTACCGTTGAAGATGTCTCTTCAACAGTGTACAGCGGCATCGAGATTCTTCCAAGACAGACGCCTGAAATCGATATGGCTCATGAGCCTTTCCCGTTCAGAATGAACGAGGAGTTCTACAGCGGCAGCGAGGTCTTTCCTGCATCATTCGCGAATGTCGATCATGAAGGGATATGGTCAGGCCTGAATGTTGCCAGACTCGTGATTAATCCTTTCCGTTTCAACGCGGAAACGAGTGAACTTGAAGTAGTAAGCAGCATCACCATCAGGGTGGATTTTGAGGGAATCCCCGGCGAGCTGGCCAATCCTGTCAACCCCTCCATGATTCCCATGATGGAAGAAGGCGTCATCAACTGGAATACCTTCGAGAATGCCGCGAATCTCATGGATGGCTCTCGTGATGAGGGTGTCGAATACCTGTTCGTCTGCACGGAAGACAATGTGGACTGGGTATCCGATCTATTCGAGACCCACCATTATCTCGGTCTTCATACAAGGATAGAAACGCTTGCTGCTCCAGCTACCTCGGCAGAGATCAAGAGCATTATCGCTGCTAATTATCAAACCGGTGTAACCCGTTTCGTCTGCATCGTCGGAACCCACTCCGAACTTCCCTCCTACGAGTACAGCTCTTTCGAAAGTGACTTCTACTACGCCTGCATAGACGGTGATTACTATCCTGATGTCGGCCTGGGCAGACTGACCGGAAACTCAACACAGCTTACCACTCAGGTTACGAAAATCATAGGCGGATACATGGATTATGATTTTGATTCAAGAACTGAAGGTATTATTCCAAGTGAGACTGTTCTTGCCGCACACGAAGAGGATTATCCATACAAGTACACCCAGTGCTGCAACCAGATAGCGGCATACCCATACAATCTGTGCGATGTTACTTTCACCAAGGTCTATCCGCTTGAAGGCGGTACAGCGGCTGATGTCTCAGACGCCATTAACAGCGGAGTGGGAACCGTCGGATACAGAGGACATGGAGACAAGATGCAATGGCAGTGGTCTCCCGGCTGGAATTATACACACATAAACGCTCTCACCAATACTTATATGCCTCCCGTTTTCAACGTCGCCTGTGAGAATGGTGATTACGTCCCGATGGGTACCTGCCTCTGCGAAGCGTGGCAGTGGGCGGAGCACGGCGCGAGCGGCAGTCTCGGAGCAACTCAGTCGACTCTGACCATACCAAACCATGACTATATGAAGCAGATATATATCGCACTTTACAATACTGGCACCTTCAGGGTTGGAGAAGCAATCAATTCAGCCACAACTTATATGATTCAGCACCATGGCAGCAGTGGTATCTCAAACGCCAGGAGCTATATCTGGTTCGGTGATCCTGCCATGGATATCTGGACATTCTATACAGAGTGATTTCCGGGTTCGCTTTATATATCTGCGCCTTCAAATATTCTTCCGGGAAATCAGGATATAACAATTACGGTCACCGATGAAGGTTCCCCTGTAGAGGGAGTTAACGTTACAATTACGGATGGTGTCGACAATTATGGCGAAGGGATGACGTTCTACGAGGAGGGTACAACCAATTCGTCAGGTCAGGTTACTCTGAATATC
>DAOWAG010000370.1 GCA_030634715.1 Candidatus Aegiribacteria sp.
CAGACTTGAGGCTTGACACATTCGCGACAGTAATGGAATGTCAGGCTCAACAAGACTGATTCCCCAGTAATGAACCGGTTCTCCCCTGTCTGTCCCAAAACATCTGTTTTCATCAATAAGGAGTGGAGAATAACTACCTTCCGATGGAAAACAACCAGTCAGGACAGTCCAGGATGATTCGGTCTCCCTGTGAATCTTCATCATCTTCACTGCGTCGAAACCTTCGATGATCATATCTGTGTTTACGATCATCCAGGTTCCCTCCGTCATCGTATCCGCATGTCTGGCCAGGGTTGCGCATACTCCCAGTGGCCTTTCCTCAAAATATACTGCACACATCTCGACTGGCCATACCGATATCAGTTCATTCAGTAATATTTCAGGACACCTTGATGCGTTTATTCTTACTCTTCGGGGGTGTAGTGCACAAATCTGGCGAATAAGTTCACCAAGAACAGTGCTATTTCCGAATGGGAGGAGTGCCTTAGGTCGCACAAGAGAAAGAGGTTCTATCCTCGTACCGTATCCAGCAGCAAGGAAAAGAACCCCTTCAATATCCATCACAAGGCCAGGTTATCCGTAGATCTCTTTCCTGTTACAGTCACAGATTCTTGTTCTGCGTCTTTGTGGGCGCCAGTCGCCTTTGTCATTGTATCTGGCGGCGTATAGAACAACTGCCATTCGTTCTTTGCCGCATACAGGACATTCATCTTTATGAAGTGTTCGGGCTTCGTGCGCTAGTTTTGCGGCAAAAGTTCTTTCCTTCTTAGGCATTAATCAGGTCCTCTCCGGTTATGACCGGTATTTTGCAAGCGGCGGACATGATGCTGTCCATCATCTCTCGATCACCTGTTTCAGTGAATATCGCCTGAGCTGTCTCAAGAATTATCAATAAACCTCGGCGGACCTGAACAGCATCAAAACGATCTGCGGAAGCCCACCAGAACGGGCACGAGTATAACATTTTATCGGTCAGAGAGGCAACCCTTTTAGAATTATACCGGAGTGCCAGATTCCTCACTCGATCAAGAAGCGCTCTCAGGGGCACATGAATCACATTAGCCGGATCATCCCACAACGGCCACGGTTTTCCAGCATCTAAATCGTAAGCAGTGGTTGACCAGCTTCCAGAGGGAACGAAAGCATCTTCCAATGGAAACCTCCGAACAAGTTCTGAAGGTGTCACCAGAGCAACTTCATCGAGTGATTCAAAGCTTGAAAGGAAGGGCTTGAGAAATGTTTCAATGGTTCCTTCTCTGTGATGACCGAAGGTTTCTCCATCCATCGCGATGAGGAGATATGAATCTTCGTCACCTGCCCAATCATGCATGCCGGATATTATTAAAGATGCTGTTTCGCTCCCGTCAACTCCATGAAAGGAGATTCTGTTGCTCCAGAAATTGCTTCTAAGCAGAACTGCCAGACCATCAACAACAGGGATTGTCCTGCAGGGAACCGTTTTCCCTGTCCATGCCCATGGGACATCGTCGGTAACAGTCCAGGTATATCCCATATCAAGTAGAAGAGGAGCAAGCGACGGTGAATAAGCCATTTCGGGAGGAAATGCTCCCACGGGACTGTAATTAGCGCCAATCACTCGCGAATTACCTTCCCTGTTCAGTTGAAGCTGTCTTCTGACATCATATTCGTCTATCAGCGGGAATATTGGATGGTAAGCACCGGAATCAGTGAATTCTATTCCATCCGCAGCAGATAGATTACGGAGAGATTCAGAATCAAGTTTTTCAAGCTGCTCGGTAAGAGAATAATTAATATTGACAGCAACTCTTGCTCCGGATTCACAAAGAAGCTTTGATAAGGGTCTATAGCATTCATTATCAATCCTGGTTACAATAGATTCTTCCTGTGTGGGAGGTTGATAGAGATGAAGCAGAAGGCTGATATATTTCAACGGATACTCC
>DAOWAG010000168.1 GCA_030634715.1 Candidatus Aegiribacteria sp.
ATGAGTTCAGGAATAAAGAGAATGCAAGGATAAAATCTTCACTGGAATCAGAAGTGCTCATAACCCCCCTTCTCGCGCTTACAGACCACTACAGCGGAATAATTCTGACAGAGGAAGGGGATCTCAACCTCAATTCGAAAACCGGTGAAGAGTTTCCCCTGGAAACGCTCAGCACCGGAGCCAGTGAACAGATACACTTTGTACTGAGGACAGGCTTCGCTGAACTTGCGATGCAGCAGCCGGCATTCCTCATCCTTGATGATGCTTTCCAGCGCTCCGACTGGGATAGAAGAATGAACCTCGTCAGTCATACTCTCAACATGATTGATAAAGGCTGGCAGATTTTCTACTTCACCATGGATGATCACATAAAAGAGCTATTCATGGATGCGGGAAAAGACCTCAGGAAGAGTTTCAAGTCGATGGAATTGAAATGATAAAGAAATATCAATAATTCCGTATATGGAATAGCTCCGATATTGTGGAAGTATTATTATACGACAGAAATTAACTGAATCAGGAGAAGACATGAAAAAGTTACTTGGAATCACTATCGCCTTTCTAATTATTTTTGCGGGTTGCTCCAACAGTGTTGTGACTCCTGGAAACGATGTAAGAGGGGCTCTACCCGAGAAAACACACACCATTATCGATGCCTGGCCTGAAGCCGGTCAGATCCTCTTCGCGGAAGGATGTCCTGTACTGCTTGATACATATACTGCAGTGCATCTTGTATCCGGAGATGGCATACTTCTAATAGATGTCAGAAGTCATGATTTCAATCCTGTTGCCGCTTTGATTGACAACGATGGCAACCTGATAGCTATTAATGACAACTGGAAGCAGTCAACTGATGCCCGTCTTGTGGTGGAGGATATTCCATCCGGGTCGGAACTGCTTGTTTTTTCTCCGGATGATTCCAGGGGATTGTACGATATTATTGTTAAAGAGGGTACAGACAACGATCTTGAGGTGTACCTGGAAGCTACTGATTTCTCAGACGGTACGGTCACAGGCTGGATTGAAGATAACAGATTCGATTCTTACCTGGATAGAATCCTAAGAGAATTCCTTCAGGATGATGTTTACGTCACGAATTATCCTCAGGCTAAATTGTATCCATTCTCTCTGGACAGCTCTGGATTCGCGTCTCTATTTCTGGAATCAGATGATTTTGACACATTTCTTATTCTGATGGAAGTTATTGAAGATACTTACAGTTTCATAGAATTCAATGATGACTACAGCGGTTCAAACTCCAGAGTAGTAAGAGAGCTTGAAGCAGGTAATTACATTGCCGTTGTCATGCCCTACGCCGCGGGAAACAGTGGAGGGTTTTCTCTGGAACTTGAGATTCTGGATGAGGATGCCCTGCAGATACAGGAAGTACAAGCCGTGGAACCCGGCACAGACTACACTTCAGAAATTATGGAAAACCAGAACTTCGCGATGGGCTGGTGGCCTGATATGAGGGACAACTGGGAAGTCCCTGGCTTTCTTTCTCCTCTTTCTCCAGTTACCGGATTCGTATTCACAATTGAGAATGCTCTGGTATACGAAGTAAACGCTTCAGGCGATGTTGATGTATGCCTTACCCTTATCAGAAGAGATGAGGAAGATAACATTGAATTCATCTCATCCAACGATGATTACGGTGATCTTGGTTCCAATTCAAGGATTGTTGAACCGCTTCTTCCCGGAGAGTACATAGCACTTGTATCACTTTACAGCGGTTCAGGCGGCAGCGAAGTAACATTCTCCTACAATGAAACTGAAGAAACAATCAGTACCCTCAGGTCTGGAAGAACAGTATCGGAATACATGCCTTTTGAAATTGAGAACCTTCTTTTTCAAATCAACCTGCAGGAGGGATACAGTTATTCCATTTCCGCTGAAAGCGCTGAATTGGATCCCATGATTACTTTAATACTGGCTGATGGACATCGGCTTACCGATGATGACGGCGGTGAGGGAACCAACTCGCTTCTCAATTTTACCGTTAATCCTGGTCAAGGTGGAAACTGTTTCCTTATTATTGAGAAATACTCCGGAGGAGAGGGTACATTTACAGTTAGGCTGGAGGAGACAGACCGCTAGGTCCCGATAATCATGAAAGAATATTCAATGGATCTCTCTGTGGTTATGCCCTGTCTGAACGAGGATGAGACCATTGGCAACTGTATTGATCTTGCCCTTGATACTATGCGGTGTGAGGGTATCGAGGGTGAAGTCCTTGTAGTCGACAACGGTTCAGTCGACAACTCAGTATCCGTTGCTCTGGAACACGGCGCGAGAGTTGTTCATGAGGACTCAAAGGGTTACGGCTGTGCTCTGAATAGAGGTTTCAAGGAAGCCCTTGGAAAGTACATTGTCTTCGCGGACGCGGACGAATCCTACGACTTTGCATACGTTTCCGAATTCTATAAACGCTTGAGGAA
This sequence comes from Candidatus Aegiribacteria sp., assembly GCA_030634715.1. The sequence continues at coordinate 2,439 of DAOWAG010000168.1, forward strand.
TGGCAAGGATCTTGTAATAGGAAATCGACTGAATGAAAGGATCGAGAAAGGAGCCATGCCCTGGCTGCACAGATATCTTGGCACTCCGGTCCTCACTTTCTTTGCTCGGGTGCTTTTCAGATTGCGGATCCGCGATATCAACTGCGGTATGAGGGGTATATCAAAGGAAGCGTACAATAAGCTGGAATTATTATGCACCGGCATGGAGTTTGCTTCGGAGATGATGATAAAGGCAAAGATACAGGGGCTGGTTATCGACGAGTTTCCCATAGATTTCAAGAGAGATAAGCGCAACAGACCTCCTCATCTTAATACTTTCAGGGACGGCTGGCGGCATATGAGGTTTATACTTCTGTTTGCTCCAAAAAATACATTTCTGCTGTTTGGACTGCCTTTGATTTCAGTTGGGATTATCCTGATGCTTCTTATTCTCTTCAGTTCCTGAGCGATAACCTGAGCCCGGACAATGCTGCATTGTCTTACATACTGAACAGTTAAAACTGATTTTTTCTGATAAGGATGGCACACCATGAAACCTATACAGGTCGCGATTCTGATACTTGGGCTTGCTCTTGTTATCATCGTCGTTCAGAACTCGAACGTAGCGGAAGTGCATCTTCTTTTCTGGAAGGTAAGTATGTCCATGATAATCCTTATCTTCTTCGTCGCTCTTATCGGCTTTGCGATTGGATATCTATCGCATCATTTCATCATGGAGCGCAAGAAGAACAGGTAATATCCAGCGGGATACATCACTCTATTCCCGCAGTTCTGTTACAGGAGTGATTAATATGAACTCATTAATTCTGGTTGTTCTTGCGATGAGCTATGGAGAAAGCAGAACTGAAATCCTGAGCCAGACGGTTACTGATATGGAACTGTCTTCTGAGGAGATGATCGCTGATTCAATATTGGAAGAACTAAAGTATGAGGCTGCCGCCCTGCAGGAGCCCTGGAATCCATGGGTAAACCAGTTCTTCCCGTGTGTAAGGGAAGAATATGAGAGTACCGGGCTTTATAAGTTTCTGCAGAATATGCCCAAAGGCGCTGTTCTGCATGTTCATCCAACCGCAATGGGTGATTATTATGCGCTTTTCGATCTGGTGTCAGCGCGTGATGACTGTTACTTCAACCCTTCAAGCAGGTCGTTTGAATTATTCCTGGATTCAATTCCCGGAAGTGAATGGTTACTGGTTTCTGAAATGCTTGCTTCAGCTTCCGATGAAGCTCTCATTCGCGACAGCCTGATTAATTGCATCGTCATTGATGAAGGTGATGAGTACATTCCCGATATCTGGGCTGAATTCGAGCAGATGTTTGGAAGAGTAGGAGGTCTTTTTTCTGATCCTGCCGTAGCTTACAACTACGTTTATCAGGCTTTGTACGAATATGCGTATATAGACAATGTACAGCATATAGAGCTTCGTGCTCATACACCTTCTACTGGAAGTATTGAGTTCTATCTGGGCGTGGTAGACAGCCTTGCTGAACAGGGAATTGATATCAGTATAAGAA
>DAOWAG010000201.1 GCA_030634715.1 Candidatus Aegiribacteria sp.
AGAGAAAACCCTCACTGTCGAGTTCCCGTGGTATAGCCTGTGTCACACTGCCGGTTCTGACAGCCTGCGGCAGTTCATCCCGGAGGAATGAAACACGTTCCGTCAGTTCCATTGCCGCAACATCCATATCAGTGCCTTTTTCGAATGAGACACTTACAGAACTGCTCCCATTTCTGGATGTTGAAGATATCTCTACAACACCCTCAATCTCCCGTGCGGTTTCTTCAATTGGACGTGTAACCTGTTCGCAGATGGCTTCAGGATCGGCTCCAGACCAGGAAGCTGAAACATGAAGAGTAGGCAGAGTAGTATCAGGTGTTCCCTCTATCGGTATCTTGTTAAATGACACCCAGGCCAGTATAAGAAGAGCAATATAAATTACAGCTGTTCCACGCGGTCGGTGGAGAACCAGATCAACGACCGACAACGGAACCCCTCCTGCTCGACAGTAATCTGTACAGAATCGGAACAACTACGAGGGTGAGTGCTGTAGCAATGGTGATACCTCCAATGACCGCGATCGCAAGCGGCTGACGAAGGCTGGCTCCTGAACCGAATCCTATGGCCATCGGAGTCAGGCCGAGAACAGTTGTTACAGTAGTCATCAGAACGGGTCTGAATCTATCTCTGCCTGCCTGGATGATAGCGTTATTCCTGTCAAATCCTTCTTTCCTCAGCTGACCGATCCGTTCAACAAGAAGGATGCCATCGTTAACAACAATTCCACATAAGACTACAAGACCTATTCCGGAGAGGGCATTCCAGCTCTGTCCGAACAGAGCCAGGCCAAGAACGACACCGATAACGCCAAGTGGCACTGTAAACATTATCACGAAAGGCTCACGGAAAGATTCGAACTGCGCGGCAAGCAGAACGTAAACCAGACCAACAGCAAGAAGGACGGCAAGTATTAGGCTGGACGTGGTTCTGTTCATTTCCTCAATCTCATCTCCCGTTCGAAGACGGACAGGGACTTCTCTAAGAAGTGAATCCGCAGTTGCCGATACGCTGCTGGATATCCTCGCCAGATTACTTCCGGATCCCTGTATCTGCACGGCAACTGCTCTGTTTCCCTGGTTATGCTCTATAAAACCGGGGGTCTGTCGCCTCAGTGGTTCGCTTATTCTATCAATTGAGAGTAATCCTGATGATGTGGGTATGGATCTGAGGAACAGGGAATCAATTGAAATGCCTTCGCCACTACCGGCCAGCAGAACCACATCAACTCGTTCATCCTGTCTGTAATAGGTTGTGGCTATGATTCCTCTTGAGAGACTCCCTATAAAATCAGCCACACTGGAAGCGGACAGTCCAAACAGATTAATCAGTTCCTGATCCAGATCAAGAACCAGTTCCGGCTTACCGGGAAGGTACTGTAAATTAGCGGATTCAACACCTTCAAATCCAGAGAGGATCTGCACAAGTCCTTGTGCTGCCTCAAGATCAACATTAATATTCTCACCTTCGAGGTAGACTGTGAAGGAGCTGCCGCCACCTAGAATCTCTCCCAGCAGAGATTGTCTTTTCTCAACAGTTATCGGAAAACTGAAAATAGAGTTCCATGCATCTCTAAGCGGCTGCATAGCAACGGTGGCATCCTCAGGGGATGGGTATGATGCAGTCAAAATTGCATCAACACCTTCCTCCGAACGGACTCCGCTTCTACCCGAAACCCAGTCCGCGCCTGAGGATAGCGCAAGATCAGTCACGCTTGCTGAAAGATCAACCATCTGAGCCATGGATGTGCCCCTTGGGGCGGAATAGGATATCTCCAGCTGGTCTACCGGTGTACTGGGAAGAAGCTGTATCGGAAGCCCCATGCCGACGAAGACAGCAATTGCGAAAACAGCTAAAACACTTAACAGAATCTTTCCTGGATGTTTGAGAGCACTCTGCATTAGTCTGGCGTATTGATCCTTCAACCTTGTAGTGACATCGGTACTCTTCTTCAAACGTTTTATTCTCGAAGTCAGGGTTGGTATAATCGTAACTGCTACCAGAAGACTGGCTATCAGCGCGAATCCAACTGCCAGAGCCTGATCTCTGAAAAGCTGACTGGTGATTCCCTCCATGTAGACTACAGGGAAAAAGACTATGAGTGTTGTCAGGGTGCTGGCGGTGATTGCTTTTCCAACTTCAGAGGTACCGGAAATGGCTCCCTCCAAGGCTTTCTCGCCGTTTTCTCTTCTTCTGAAAATAGCTTCGAGCACCACGACAGCATTGTCCACAAGGAGACCGGCTCCAAGAGCAAGTCCTCCAAGAGACATGATGTTAAGTGACACTCCTGAAATGAACAGGAAGAACAGTGCGATGGCTATGCTGAGAGGCAACGAGAGACCAAGTACAAGGGGACTTCTCCAGTCTCTCAGAAAGAAGAACAGAACTCCAAACGCTAATAATCCACCAAGAATGAGAGCCTCTATCACTTCACCGATAGATTCCTCAATGAAGTCAGCATCGTTCTGTATAATCTGAAGATCGAGAGCCTCGTATTCCTCGCGGAGTTCTTCGACAAGTTCCCTGACTTCCTTTGCTACTTCAACGGTATTGGCTTCAGCCATCTTGCGGACTCTAATGATAAGACATCTCTCACCATTGAAGCTGGCCCACTCAGTTACCGGTTTCTCGCCTATTGAGACTTCTGCAATATCTCTCAGCAGGAGTGGTGTATAACCTCTAATTCCAATAACAGTATTTTCAACATCCTCAAGAGATGAGAATTCACCTTCAAGTGAGAGGAAGTACTCTCGCTGCCCATCACGTACGAGACCGCCAGACATTGATACATTAGCGCCCTGAAGAGCAAGCGCGATCGTCTCAGGATCAAGATTGAGTTCTTCAACCACACCTTCTCTCAATCGCACGAACACAGCAGGATCGGCTTCGCCCTGTATCTCACATCCCGCGACACCTTCAGCCTGATCGATCCGTGTAGTTACCAGTCTTCTCGCGAAATCAGTTATATCGGTCCAGTCACCCGAATCCATCGTCATCAGTATTTCCATGAAAGGTCTGCGGGAAGGATCGTAATCAACTATAGTCGGTCTTCCTGCCTCATCCGGCAGTGACCATCCGGCTACATCCAGCTTTTCCCTTACCTCGAGCCTTGTGAAGTCCATCCGCGCACCCCAGTCAAACTCAAGGGTTATGCGGCTTCTGTCTCCATAGGATCTGGAGGTATAGCTTCTCAATCCTCTAACACCGGCAACGGCATTCTCCAGAGGATCGGTTACAAGGCGTTCAACTTCGTAGGGACTGGAAGAAGGATAAGTAGTCTCGATAGTCAATCTTGGATATTCAACCGAAGGAAGAAGATCCACCGGCATTTTCATAACGGCAACAGCACCGAGAAGTGCAGCTACAATGGCAAGTACGGTAACAGCAACAGGTCTTG
>DAOWAG010000144.1 GCA_030634715.1 Candidatus Aegiribacteria sp.
CAATCTCTTGAGGAATCGATTATTCTTGATCCTGAGCTTGTTCAGGCCAGAATTCTCCTTGGGGGAACCTACCGGGATGCGGGAGAGTTCGAGAGGGGAATGGGTATACTCGAAGAGGCTCTTGCTATCGCAAAAAGAACCGGTAATAAGATCGGCCGGCTCTCAGCGCTTAACGGAATTGGAATATCCCTGTGGAAGCTTGCAGACCTTAAGAAGGCTCAGAAAATCTTCAAGCAGGTTCTCATTATTGCTCGATCTATCAGTGACAGAGATGGTGAAGCAAGAGCTCTCAACAATCTTGGACTGGTAGAATGGAATCTGGGCAAATTTGAAGAAGCATTGCGAAGCTTTAAGGACAGTCTGGACATTTCCAATGAACTTGCTGCCTGTTTACAGCAGTCGAGTACTTTGTGCAATATAGGTCTGGTTCACGCTTCGAGGGGTGATTATGAAACTGCTCTGGATTATTACAGCAGATCGCTCGATCTGCAGATATCCAGCGGTAATCTCAATGCGCAGGCTCATGTATTGATAAACATGGGCAGCGCGTATTTCAGAGGCGGAGCTGTTGAGAAGGCTGCCTCTATCGCGGAACGGAGTCTTCAGATTTTGCTGGAACTTGGCGACAAACCCGGACAGTGCAAGGTTCTGAACAATATTGGGAACATAATGCTGCACCTTGGTCTGATTGAGAGAGCTGAATCCGATTACCGCGAGGCGATGAGTATTGCTGAGGGCCAGGGGGACCGGTTCATGCAGGGAATTATCCTGTCCGGAATGGGTTTGCTGCAGATGGAACTTGATAATCCTGCAAAGGCTCTCGTTTTCTTTTGTAAATCCCTTGAGATCTGCAGAACCATGGAAGATGCAGAGGGCGAAAGTGAACTTCTGCTTCAGCTTGGAGAAGCTTATCTGAACATGAATAGATTATCTGAAGCCGAGGAGCATCTGCGAAAGTCACTGAAGATTATGGAGAGTATTGGAGCAGCGAAGATAAAGCCTCAGGTCAAAGGTCTCCTTGCACAGGCGCTGCTCAGAGGGGATTCCTCGCAGGAGGCAGAAGCTGAAGCTCTTGAACTGATGAAAAGAGCAGAGGATGAGGTGCAGACGCAGAATTTAAGAGATGGAATGGATATCATCTGGATTCTGGCTCAGGCTTACAGACTTCTAATCAATCGAGGGAGCCAGAGTTCTGCCAGTAGAAGACAATGGATTGAAAAGCACAGGATGCTGACTGAACAGGCTTATCGAGACCTGATGCAGGCTGTCGATAAAATTAAGGACCCCTCGAGCAGAGAATCCTATCTTAGTCGGATTATCAGTCATAGAGAAATAATCAGAGCATTTGAGGAATATTCTCGGTGAGATCAAATGGATGGGAACATATCGTTAACACAGGAGTTATATTCATTCATCCTGACTTCTTGCACTGTTTGTTCAGTATTGAGTAGTATCCCATACTGAAAGGGGCTGAATTTGCTTCAGTTATTGTTGATTATATGCATGCTGGATCTGCGGGTACAATCAGACGTTGTTTCCGTGGATTATTCCGGTTCGAACGGGTGTTCATTCTCTGTATCTATTAATGAGCCGGTTTTCCGTGAATACGACGGTTACTGGTATCCAACCATTCGCGGCATGGGTATATCACATACTGAAGGAGATTATGTTACTCCGACCAGAACGTATTTCATTCCCATTCCACCCGGATGTGAACCAGTCATTACATGTACACCGGCAGATTTCCAGAGAGTTGAGCTGCCCGGTCCATTCCTGATTACACCGGTCCTGTCCGGTTCCGGCATGGATGCCGAATGGATTATTCCACTGGTTTCACCTGCTGCCATCCGCGGGGATTACGCTGAGCTTGCCACAATGCATATGGCCGGAACAACCGTTGCCGCTGTAACCGTTTCACCATTTGCTTCAAACGACAATTCAAGAATTCCCACTGAACTGAATATCCGGCTTGAATGGCCTTCGAGAGATGGAAGCCGCGAGATAGACAATCCGCTTCTCAGCGCTCTCTGTCTTCCCTCCGTCGTCTACTGGCCGAATACCGGCGCCAGGGCTTCGAGTCCGTTCTGGGGTTTTCCATGGGCTAGAATTGCCATTTCTTCTACGGGTCCCTATTCAGTTACCGGTTCAGAATTCGCTCAGGCCGGGTGCGAAGTAAATGGTGTTCCATCGAGCTCTCTACGGATGTTCACCGGACCGGGAGCGCAATTCAATCTTAATGATCCAGGAGAAGAACATTCACTGAATGAAATTGCAATTGAGGTAGTTGATGGAGGGGACGGAATATTCGATCAATCCGATACTCTCAGGTTCTTCGCGCAGGATCTGAACAGGTTTGCATTCAACGAAGGAGAATCTGAAAGGCTTCACCACCGCTATGCGAACCATAATGTCTACTGGCTCACTTGGGGGGGTGAAGATGGTCTGAGAATGGATACTCTGGATGCGACACCTGATTACTCTCCGGCATGGGGTGACAGCCTCTTGCATAGTACATGGCAGGAGCAGGATTATGTCTGGGTAGCAGGTTATGAGAATAATACCGGGTGGGTATGGTCAATGCTTTACGAGAACATTCCAGGTTACTTTTATTTCTCAAGTTCATCAGTCGATGGAGACGGCAGACTGGTCATTTCCCTTATCTCATCATCCTACTATGACCACGATGTAACCTTTCAGCTTAATGGTGAAGTGATTGCCGATACATCCTGGAATGGAAGAGGTGAACAAATATTCACATTGGAAGGACTTACTTTTGAACCTTCCATGAACCTGCTGAAAGTAACCACCCTGAATGACCCCGGAACAGTCTATTTCAATTACTTCCAGACTGATTACCCCAGGCGCCTGTCTTACGCCGCAGGGCGATTGCTGCGCTTCACCGATAGAATTCAGATGTACGAGCGGTACAACTTCTCATTGGGTGGTGCCGCGAACTCCTATAGTCTCCTGGATGTTTCAGATCCATTTGACACAAAAAGACTGAGGGGCAGAATGACAGGGGGGCTGCTCAACGTCTCACTTGACATTGAACCCGGATCCGAACTGTGGCTCACGGGTGTTGATGGTTACCTGACTCCTGACTCTTTAGTGCCGGCTGAACCAGGGCGGATAATCGGAACTGGAATTCATGCCGACATAGCTTTAGTTGTTGCGGATGAGCTGTTTGAAACCGCTGAGCCGATTGAAACCATATACGGTATGAGGGGCTTATCTACCCTTATGGTCACCACCAGTGAGGTATACAACGAATTCGGTCAGGGGCTCCGGGATCCAGGAGCGATAAGATCTTTTTTCAGATACACTCAGGATTCATGGGATGATCCCGCGCAGGCTCTTGTGCTGGTGGGAGACGGTTCGTACGACCCGCTCATGCATGTAACATCTACACCGACATTGATCCCGGTATGTCTTGAACTGACCGGCGGTGACGGAGAGAATATCGATGACTTCTATGTGATCGCTCACTATATGGAGGGAGAGTTTCCCGAAACTCCGCTGTCGAGAATTTCAGTATCCACACAGTCCGAACTTGCTGCATATCTCTCCAAACTCATGCTGTACGAATCGGAGGAACCATCCGGTCAGTGGACTAACAGAATTCTTCTGACCGCTGATGATGAGTGGGGAAAAGGCGATAACGAAACCTATCACACATTGGCCTGTGAGATTCTTGCCGATTCAGTTCTACCTAATAGTCTTGACAGGGTGAAATTCTACATGATTGAATACCCCTGGCCCCCCGGCACTAGTTCAGAAGGAGTGCACCCAGAAAAGCCGCTGGCGAGGGAAGATTTCGTAGAGGAACTCACTCTTGGATATGCTAACATGATCTACTTCGGGCATGGTTCCTATGGCCAGATCGCTCATGAGAAACTTCTTGTATCAAGTGATATCCATAGAATTTACAATGAGAGGCGCCAGCCAGTCATGATCTTCGCGACCTGTAATATCGGACAATTCGACATGATTTCCGCCGACTGCATGGCCGAGGAATTCGCGTTGAAGAACGGAGGAGGTTCTATTGCTTCGATAGCGGCAACCAGAGGGACATGGGCAGGCAATAATACAACCCTCTTCAGTAACTATTATACCGCGCTTTTTAACGGCGATAATCTTAGCGCTGGAACGTCGCTCTGGCTGGCAAAAGTATCAAGCGGGACGGGCTATAATAATTCCCGGTATTACGTTGTCCTCGGAGACGGCGGAGTATGCCCTGTTTTTCCCTCTTCCGTCGGCTGCAGTTTCGAAGTATCAGGAGATTCTCTTCATCGTGGAGTAATCAACAGTGTCAGCGGATCTTTCGGGAGAAGTTCAGCGGCTTTTCTGGACATCACGGAAAGTGGCAGAGAAACGGAATACACC
>DAOWAG010000035.1 GCA_030634715.1 Candidatus Aegiribacteria sp.
ATTCTCAATCTTGGTTTGAATGACAAAGCCGTAGAGGGCCTATCAGAAAAGACCGGAAATGAACGGTTTGCCTGGGATGCGTACCGCAGATTTATCCAGATGTTTGGTAACGTTGTTATGGGAATTCCACACCATTCATTTGAAGAAGTGCTTGAACGGATGAAAAGAAGCAGAAACATTGATCTCGATACAGACCTGACTACTGATGATCTCAAGGAAGTTGTAAAGGAATTCAAGAACATATACGATGAACAAATTGGCAAACCTTTTCCTGTCGATCCCTGGGAACAGCTGAGGTTGTCAATCGACGCTGTATTCGGATCCGGGAACAACACAAGAGCAAGACGATATCGTCAGCTTAACGATATTACCGGGCTTGTTGGTACTGCTGTAAATGTTCAGATCATGGTCTTTGGCAATATGGGTGAAAACTCCGGTACAGGTGTCTGCTTCACAAGGAATCCCGCAAACGGAGAAAACACTTTCTACGGTGAATATCTGATGAATGCACAGGGTGAGGATGTCGTTGCAGGCACCAGAACACCAGAACCCATTTCAACTCTTCGAAACGTTGACGAAGCCTCATACAATGAGCTGCTTTCAATCAGGAATGTACTTGAAGAGCACTATCTCGACATGCAGGATATTGAATTTACCATCGAAGAGGGGAAACTTCATCTACTTCAGACAAGAACAGGCAAAAGAACGGTATTCGCCGCTTTGAATATCGCTGTCGATATGGTAAAAGAAGGTTTGATTGACAAAAAAACCGCGCTGAAGAGGATTCCAACAAACGCATTCAATCAGCTGTTCGCTCCGGTTCTTGACAGAAAGAGCAAGGATCTTGCAGATCTTCTCACGACCGGTCTGAACGCTTCTCCAGGTGGAGCATGCGGTCGCGCTGTCTTTACCGCTGATGATGCGGAAGAATGGGAATCAAGAGGAGAAGAAGTAATTCTCTGCAGAAAAGAGACAAGCCCTGAAGATATCGGTGGAATGTCGGTGTCGAAGGGAATTATCACTTCAAGAGGAGGCATGACATCTCATGCTGCTGTTGTTGCCAGGGGAATGGGTCTTCCATGTGTTGCCGGTGCAAGCAGCCTCAGTGTCGACAGTGCGTCAAAGAAGATGGTCTGCGGAGATAAAGAGATTTCCGAAGGTGATCTGATAGCACTTGATGGTTTCACAGGAGAAATATTTGCCGGTAAGGTTGAAGTCCGACCTTCGGAGATATTGAGCATTTCCATGGGTGAGGGTGATCCGAATGAATCAAGGCTTTATTTGAATTATTCAATCCTTATGGACTGGACCGATGAATTCAGAAAAATTGGTGTTCGAACAAATGCAGAAACAGCAAAGGACACCAAAACAGCTGTCGATTTCGGAGCAGAAGGTATAGGTCTCTGTAGAACAGAGCACATGTTCTTCGAAGGTGAAAGAATTGTCTCCTTCAGGAAGATGATACTGGTTGCGGAAGAAGTTAAAAGTCTTCGAGATAGGATCGCTGCTTTTGATGATACTTCCAGTCTGGAGAAAGAACTCGAGGCTCCTCTGGCAGATTACAACGAAGCAATAGAAGAATTACTTCCTCTGCAGCGTGGAGACTTCATAAAAATATTCAGGGAACTTGATGGTCTTCCGTGCACGGTAAGACTTCTTGATCCACCGCTTCATGAATTCCTGCCACATGACAGTCAGGGGCAGCTTGAAATGGCCAGAGAGATGGAAGTACCAATAGAGAAGATTCAGAGAACTGTTGAGAAACTGCATGAGTTCAATCCAATGCTCGGTCATAGAGGATGCAGGCTTGGTTTGACATACCCGGAAGTTTCCGATATGCAGGTAAGAGCTATTATGGAAGCAGCCATCGAAGTGAAAGAAAGCGGTAATGAAGTTCTGCCAGAAATCATGATTCCACTGGTTGGACATCCTCGAGAACTGGAGATCTCCCGCATCCGTGCGCAAAAGGTAATAGATGAAGTATTAAATGAAAAAGATCTGCCTGCTGATTTCATCAATTACAGTATTGGCACAATGATAGAAGTACCTCGTGCTGCTATCGATGCAGCCAGAATAGCTGAATACGCCGATTTCTTCAGTTTTGGCACAAATGATCTTACTCAAATGGCTTGCGGATTCTCAAGAGATGATGCAGGTGCTTTCCTGGGTGATTATGTCAGGATGGGTATTTATGAAAAGGATCCCTTTACATCCATTGATGTCAATGGCGTAGGTAAATTAGTCGAAATAGCGGTAAAAGAGGGAAAAAGAGTCAAACCAGATATCAAAATCGGTGTCTGCGGAGAGCATGGCGGAGATCCTGCATCAATCTGGTTCTTCAATTCGATTGGATTGGATTATGTATCCTGCTCACCATTCAGAGTTCCGATTGCAAGACTGGCTGCGGCTCAGGCAGCGATTGACAGCGGGAATCAGGATTGATTCAATATTGATCGCGATTCCTAACGAATAAACTGGAATGATATTCAGCTGATGCCAGGGAATAAGACGGTTCTAATTGCGGACAATGATGCAGGACTGCTGCAGATTCTTGGGAAAGTACTAAGACTCAAGGGTTACGATGTAAAAACTTGCACTACCGGGATAGAAGTTATTTCCAGAGCTGCTACCTCGAATCCTTCACTGGTTGTGTGCGGATACTTCTTACCTCTGCTTGATGGACTGAGGGTGTGCCGGTATCTCAAAGGGGAATCGTTTACATCTGAAGTTCCCTTTCTTCTGTTGACACCCGGACTGGATGCTTCCCTTCGCTTGAGGGCGGAGTGGGCTGGAGTTGATGGGATTGAGGAACTTCCCATTCGACCGGATGCTTTCATATCGATCTGTGAAACTCTTATGAAGAATGTTTCTTCATTCGTAGATTACCATCTGGAAAGAAGTAATCCTCCTGACAGAGAAGCTGTGCTGAATAAACTCTGCGGTTACCTGGAAAACAGAGTAAACAGACTTGAGGCAACATGGAAACTGACTGAAGAGCTTGGTAGAACCATGAGTGTCAAGGATATATTCAGAAGAATGGCAAATGGAATACTTACTGGACTTGGTTTTGACAGAGTATGGGTCTGTCGATATCTCTCGGAAACGGACGAACTCGTCACCGAAGCTGCATTAGGAAGAAACCTGACAGATATTCCCAAATCCCTTCATGTCCGCGAACACCACGACCTTCCCATGGGGATTTCCATTCGGGAACTGCGTCAGATTCAATCCACTGAAGTTGAAGTAGCTGACGAGAGGATATGGTGGGCAGGCTCAAAGCGGTATGTAGATACACCACTAGTAGCAGCAAGACGTCCAATTGGCCTTATTAGATGTGATAGGCATGTAACTGGAAGAAAGATAGAAAGTACTGATCTGGAAGCGTTAAGGCATTATGCTGTGCATACAGCTGAAGCCATTCTTAATGCTATGGTTCTGGAAGAAGTGACTGATGAGCGTGAACATATGTCCGCGATTATGAACAGTCTGGATTCCGGAATCCTCGTTGTCGATAATTCCGGTTTCCTTCTTCAGGTCACCCCGGTTGCCTGCAAATTATTTAATAAGAGCGAGAAAGACCTTATAGGCAAGAGGTTAATGGAAGTGCTTCCTGTCCTGATATCCGATAAGGAGAATTCTCTCACTACTACTCTTGAAGAAGAAAGACCCATACTCAATAGACAGATTCATATCGGCAAGAGTGGCCAGGAAGATCAGGTTCTGAATGTAAGCTATATACCTTTCCAGCGTGCAGGTCATTTTGCCGGTGTTGTCATTATGACAAGCGATGTCACAGAGGAATACATGCTCAGAGAGAATCTCAGAAAAATGAATGAGGAACTCGAGACTATTTCTGTGATCGGAAGGGAATTGAACTCAACACAGGATCTGAAGAAAATATGCCATGAAGTCGCATCGGCTTTAAGAAGATTTTTTCCATCAGAAGCTGTTGCTGTTTTTCTTGCTGAAGGTAATAGGGACGACATTATACCTCATTCGCTCAAGGTTGCTGTGACCTCTGGATACGATTCAGAATTCGATCCAGCAGGTCTTACTATCAGAATAGTAGAACCGGTCGCAATGGGCAGAATACAATCTGAGAATCAGTTATCGTCCGGTGTTGTTGCCGCTTCTATCTCATTTCGGAAACCTATCAACATTAAACAGACCAGAGAAGATGCAAGGTATGTGGAAAACATCAGCAGCACAAGGAGTGAACTCGCTGTTCCAATGATTGTGCAGGATCGCGTTGTAGGCGCTATTGATATACAGAGTCCTATCTCCGGAAAGTTTTCCGCAGAGTCTGAACGTATCGTTGTTGCCCTTGCGAACCATGCAGCGACAGCAGTGGAGAACGCGATGCTGCATTCCAGAATACTGGAACTGGCACGAAAGGATAGACTTACAGGTCTTGGTAATCTGCGATTCTTTGAAGAAAAACTTGAAGACGAATTCAGACGAACTGACAGATCCAGTTTTCCATTCTCTTTGATCATGATGGATATAGATGATTTCAAACATTACAACGATTCATGGGGTCATCCAATGGGAAATACATTGCTTACGACAGTCGTGAAAGCCATGTCTGAAGCGATTCGAGAAGTAGATATTCTTATCAGATATGGTGGTGAAGAGTTTGTCTGTATTCTTCCATTCACAAATGAGAGGGAATCCGTTGAGATTGCCGAGAGAATAAGAAAAAGAGTGCTTGAGTCCTCTTACCGGATTACTCACTCCGAGCAGCAGCCTCTCGGGAAAGTCAGTATCAGTCTTGGAGTCTCAACATACCTTACTGATGTGAAAGATCAGAATATGTTACTGAAGTATGCGGATCAGCGGATGTACATGGCAAAAAGGGCAGGCAAAAACAGAGTTGTAGCCCCTGCTCTTGGGAATTGTCAGTTCGGCGGATGATCTTGTACAGATAATCTGAACGTTCCTGAAGGATATTATGGCATATGACGTGGTTCTCAGAACGGGATTCGAGTCTTACGATAGAAAAGAACTCATAGATGCGATTCTAATAATGCTGGAACAGGCTGGAGGATGGCCGGATACGGTTGTCCCAGGTGCTGAAGTGCTTCTCAAGGTTAATATGCTCTCTGCAAAATCACCCGAAAGAGCGATAACAACCCATCCGGAGGTTATAGCAGCGATGGTTATTCTGCTGCGTAACGAAGGGTGTACGGTTACCGTAGGAGACAGCCCTGGTGGAGCAGTAAAAGGAGTTGAAAGATACTGGAATAACTGCGGATACTCCCGGATTTCTGAGGAACTCGGATTTGAACTGGTCAATTTTGAAAAAGCGGGATGTGTTCGGAAGACGGTTATGAGCAGAACATACGACATAGCAAATCCAGTTCTGGAATGCGATGTCTTAATTAATATGTGCAAGTTCAAAACACATGGACTCTGCAGGTTGACCAATGCCGTAAAAAATGCTTTTGGAACGATTCCAGGGCTTGGAAAAGCTGTATTGCACAGTTATGGAATAAGACCGGTTGATCTATCGAAGTACATTGTTGATATCTACGAGATCGTCAATTTTGATTTAACAATTATGGATGCGATTCTTGCGATGGATGGAAAGGGACCAAGTACCGATGGAACTCCCAGATGGGATGGTCTGCTTGGTCTTGCGCGGGATGGTGTGTGCCTTGACATGGTTATGACTGAACTGGTCGGCATTGATCCTCTTGAACTCTATACGAACAGAATTGCTCGAGATCGGGGACTTGGGAAGCCGCGAGAAGAGATCTCTGTATATGGATTGGAAGAATGTACGCTTGAGAAGTTCAGGGTTCCCGGTGAGAGCTTCTATAACCTGCTTCCGCCCTTCCTTGGAGGAATAGCTAGAATGCTCTTCAAGAAACCTCCTGTCTCTACAGAGAAGTGTACTGGATGTGGAATTTGTGCAAGGGGTTGTCCGGTAGAAGCTATTGTTATAAGAAATGGCAGAGCATTAATGGATCGTCGTAAATGCATCATGTGTCTATGTTGTCACGAACTGTGTCCGGAGCAGGCAGTTAAGGTGCGGATTCCTTTTGGCAGGAGCTGAGATGGAAAAACGGAAAAATCCTTCTTTCGGTCACAGGATTGAGTATGCGCTTGTTCGGATCACCGTTTTTTGTGTGGGGGTTTTACCGATAAGATGTGCTCTGTCACTGGGCGCATTCATGGGTTGGTTTGCATGGAAAGTACTGCGAATCAGAAAAAAAGTCGTACTGACGAATCTTGGACTTGCTTTCCCTGAAAAACCGCGTGAAGAGCTTAATAAAATTGCACTGCTATCCTATATGAATTCCGGACGTTTCATGATTGAATACGCGCGACAGTGGAAAATGGATCAGAGCTATATAGAAAAGCATGTCAGGATTGATGATCCTGAAGCTCTTGAAGTTCTCCTTCATGAAGACGGAGCGATCATTATCACAGGACATTTCGGAAACTGGGAGCTCTTCGGTATCGCGAACAAGTATCTTCTCGGGGATGTTGCCTTCCTCGTAGGGCGACAGAGCAATAGCCTGATTGATGAATTCATCAATCATATGCGCTCCATGCACGGAATAGAATTGTACAATAGGAGAGCTGCCGTAAAAGGAGTATTATCATCAATGAAACGGGGTGGATACGTATGCTGGCTGTCCGATCAGGATGCCGGGGAGAGTGGAATAATTGTTGATTTTTTCAATTATCCTGCTTCCACTCCAAGAGGAGCGGCGGCATTTTCCGCGAAGCTTGGAGTACCGGTATTTCTAGCAGCTCTGCTCCGAATCGGGAAAGGTCCTGACCACAGGCTTGTGATAGGGGAACCAATACGTCCGGACGGAGATATCTCCAGGGAGGAAGCAGAAAGACAGATTACACAGCAATATACATTTGAACTCGAAAGACTGGTCAGAGAGACACCGGAACTTTACTGGTGGGCACATCGAAGATGGAAAACAACTGGATTGTATAAGGATTGAGGATGAAAAGTAAAGTCGCTGTATTGAGAACAACACCTGATAACGTTCTGGAGGATTACCACAGACTTCTTAAAAGTATTGATTATCTGGACTTCCTGGATAAGAGTCAGGATGTTCTGCTTAAAATTAACGTATCATGGCATCACTGGTATCCAGCCTGTTCCACGACACCCTGGCAGCTTGATGGTGTGATTAGAAGCCTTCTGAGGGATGGTTACGGTAAAGATCAGCTTGTTTCCACTCACAACAGGACAGTTGTCGTCAGTGATAAGAAGGGTGAGATTGGAAACCACCTCAAACTGGTTGATGAAGACCTGCATGGAATTCAGAAGATCAGACTCTACGAAAAACCGGTGAAGTGGATTGAATTCAAACCTGACAAGCCTTTCAGAGTTCTGGGGAAAATTTTCCCTGACGGTGTAAAGGTTCCGGATATTCTCATAGGAAAGAATATTATTCACCTTCCAACAATGAAGACACATGTGTTTACTACAATCACAGGTGCGATGAAGAATGCTTTCGGTGGTCTGCTCAGTGAGCGTCGTCACTGGACACACAGTGTCATACACGAAACTCTCGTTGATCTCCTCAGAATTCAGAAGGAGATACATCCCGGCATACTTGCTGTGATGGATGGAACATTTGCCGGAGAAGGACCAGGACCCAGAGCGATGATTCCCCATGTTAAGAATTTTATTCTTGCTTCCGCGGATCAGGTGGCAATTGACGCGATAAGCGCGAAAATGCAAGGGTTTGATCCGATGAAACTGGATTTTATACGGCTTGCTCACGAAGAAGGGCTCGGGGTGGGAGATCCAGCAGATATCGAGGTTGTAGGAGAAGACATCTCAAATGTGAATTTTCATTTTGTACAGACAGAGACTTTCGCAAGCAGAGGGCAAAAGGTTATCTATCACGGCTGGTTGAAACCACTGGAAAATATCCTGCTTAGAAGTCCCATTGTTCCATGGTCTTTTTTCGCGAGCAGATTATATCATGATGTATTCTGGTTGAATCTTGTAGGTAAGAAAAGAATCAAAGAGGCCCTCGCTACTCCATGGGGAGAACTGTTCAAACAGTATGCTTCAGTTGAAACCATGCCGGATCCGAATGGGTTTGAAAGTGGAGAATAGACCATAATGCCCCTTAAGCAGGCAATTCTTGGATGCGGGAGATGGGGAAGTTTCCATCTCTGGTATGGATCCAGAATGGGAAATGCAATGATTGGCTGGGAACCCGCATACACGCCGGGTTTTCGTGAGCTTCAGGAAACAGGTAAAAACAGTTATCTCGAACTTCCGAAGAATGTTCGCCTGACCACAAATCTTGCGGAAGCGTCTGCATGCGACATAATTACTATTGCGGTTCCCGCTCAGGAATTCAGAAAACTTGCATCAGAACTAGCCGCGAAAGAACTATCACATACAGATATTATTCTCTGTATGAAGGGTATTGAAAAAGTAACCGGATTAAGATTGTCAGAAATAGCTGATCAGGAAGCCCTGAATCC
>DAOWAG010000135.1 GCA_030634715.1 Candidatus Aegiribacteria sp.
CCTTCACTCCTTCTTTCGGAGGATCTGTCATCCCGATGAGACCGAGGAGGACTACATCTTTCTCGATTTCATCCATAACGTAATCACTTCCGTTTGTCTCCAGTGGACGGAAGGCTATTGCAAGTACGCGAAGAGCCTGATCGGAGTACTGCTCGGTAAGTGCGTGAATGCGAACTCTGTCCTCCTCAGTTATCGGAACAATCTCTCCTTCTCGAAGGATATACTTCGATATGGATAGAACGCTGTCAGTCGCGCCCTTCATTGCGAGCTGCTCTTTGTCTCCGAACTGACGGATGGAGCTCATCCGTTTTCGATCCGAATCAAATGGAAACTCGTGAAGTTCAGGATTCTCCTCGTCCTCGACAGGACTTCTGGTTCCGATCTTGGTTGACATTGTCACAAGAGCAGCCTCGGTAGGATCACCTATGGCATACCAGCTTGCATGATCAGAGTCAGGTGCGTGAATTTCAGCATTGGATGCCATTGTGCTGGCATCCATCATTATCTCTATTTCATCGATCTGTTCCTTAGTGAGCGGTTCTCCATCTGCGTTGACGATGTTTCCCTCCGGTTTGTACCCGATCCCGGTTACGTTGCATTCCATTCCGTCAAACCAGACTTTTGTAACCGTCATCTCGTTTTTAGTGAGGGTACCTGTCTTATCCGTACAGATCACTGTGGTGGAACCAAGGGTTTCGACGGATGGAAGGTTCTTAACAACAGCGTTGCGTTCCGAGAGTCTCCTGCTCGCCGCCGTAAGAGCCACTGTCACCTGAGCCGGTAATGCCTGTGGTACTGATGCCACGGCAACACCAAGAGCAAGGATCATACTGGTGAAAAGGTCAAACCCCTGCCATTGAGCAACCACGAATAGTCCGATGCTGAGTAGAATGACGATACTTGTAAGCCATTTTGCGAGTATGCCTAACTCTTTCTGAAGCGGTGATTTCACAGTGGTGGTCTTCTGAGTCATGTTGGCTATCTTGCCCATTTCGGTATTCATACCGGTCCGGACGACAACACCAAGGGCATTTCCTGTTGCTACAGTTGTTCCCATGAAAGCCATGTTATCCTGATCAGCAATGATACAACGCTCATGAATTGCCCCGGTGCTCTTCTCCTGTGGCATTGACTCGCCTGTGAGCGAGAATTCCACAGTGCGGAAATCGAATGATTCCAGCAGTCGGATATCAGCAGGTATTTTGTCACCTGCGTCAACTTCAACCACATCACCGGGAACAAGCATTCTCTGAGATATTTCCTGCAGTTCACCATCCACCAGAACCTTGGCTGGTGATTTGATAAGCTCCTTCAGGCTCTCAAGTATCTTACCGGCTTTGTATTCCTGTATAAAACCGATCACGGCATTTACGATTACGATGATGAACATTATTGTGCCATCGCTATAACTGCCTATTGCAAAGGAGATTATTCCAGCGGCAATTAATACCAGTACGAGGAGATCTCTGAACTGAAGCAGGAAAAGCATCCACTTGGGAAGAGTGATATCTGCTACAATTTCATTAGCACCGGTTTTTTTGCGAACAATATCAGCTGTTTTGCGGGGAAGCCCTTTCTCTGTGGAATCCAGAGCTTCAAGAGTCTCCCTGGTGGTCTTCATGTAATAATCAGTGTTGTTCAAGACAGCCATCATATCCGTATCTTACACTCCTGTTTCCGGACATCCGGAAAACGGCGCAACTGAGTAAATCCAATTTCACGATTTGCGTCTGCGCTTGATCTCCTTGATAAGCAGAGGGATGATCTCGAAGAGATCACCTACATAACCCTCGTCACAGAACTCGAAAATCGGTGCGGAAGCGTCTTTATTTACGGCGATGATACGATCGGAGGACTGCATGCCGACCCTGTGCTGAACTGCACCGGATATTCCACAGGCAATATAAGTTTTCGGCTGCACTGTTTTTCCTGTCTGACCAACCTGGTGAGGATAGGAAATCCATCCGGCGTCGATTGCCGCGCGACTCGCGCCTATGCTGCCATCCAGAAGATGAGAGAGTTCCTCCAGAAGAGCGAAGTTCTCCGGATTCTTGAGCCCTCTTCCACCTGATACTATTATCTCTGCCTCAGTGATATCGACTTCCCCCTCATCCAGAGGATTGAACTCAAGCACTTCGGTTCTGCACGCAAGGTCTTCGGGAGATAGTTCGATTTTCTCTATTTCCCCAGCGCAGGCTCCATCGGGGTCGATAGCCTTCATGACTCTTGGCCTGACAGTTGCCATCTGGGGCCTTGTTTCTGCGCAGACAATAGTAGCCAGAATATTCCCGCCAAAGGCAGGTCTTGTCTGAAGCAGACCGCCTGTTTCGGGATCAATCGCAAGTTCAGTACAGTCAGCGGTAAGCCCGGTGTTCAGATTCTTTGCGATCCTGGGCATAAGGTCACGACCTGTGGTTGTCGCCGCTGCAAGAACTATGGCCGGCATTTTCTGCTCAATCAGTTTCTCAACTATACGCGAAAAAGGTTCCGTCCTGAAATGTCTCAGCGCTGGATCTTCGGCGATATATACTTTGCCGGCACCATATTGAATAAGCTTCTCCGGCCATTCCCCGCCTTCTTCAGTGAGCAGGACGGCTGACACAACACTTGCGTCTGCTTCGGCAAGTCTTTTAGCTTCACCAAGGAGTTCAAAAGTACTGTGATCCACAATACCATCACGTTGTTCAGCAATGACCATTATCCCGGAGTAATCGCTGATACTAGCCCCGTCTGTCTCACCCGTGCGGATGATAATAGCTCCATAAGAGCATGAAGACTCACAGGCGCCGCAGAGCGTGCAATCATCACTGATAACGGCAAGATCATCAACCATTGTAATGGCTCCGAAGGGGCAGGCGGGTACGCAGACTCCGCAGCCTACACAGGTTTCCTTACGTACTTCAATGCTTGCCATCAGGAATCCTCCGATCCGAGAAGGCTGTCAGCGATGAGTTTTGCCAGTTCTTCAGGCTCGCCTTGATGTATCTGTCCATCAGTGAAAGTTTCCGGAGTTGCTATGCTCACAACTCTGGTTGGTGAACCATCAAGGCCCACTTCTCCCTCAGAGAGTTCGAGAAAATCTTTTCCCCATACGGGAATCTCCATTTTTCTCGCTCTCATTTTTCCTTTGAGTGATGGAAGTCTTGGAGTATTCGCGTCCTTGAGAACGGTAATGACAACAGGAAGAGATGACCTGATCACTTCACTGCCGCCCTCAACGTATCGTTCGACTATGATTTGTTTCTCTTCAAGCTCTCTGACCTTTCCTACAAAGGTCAGCTGAGGCCAGTCCAGTGATGCAGCGATGCTGGGACCGGTCTGAGCTGTATCACCATCAATTGCCTGTTTCCCCGTCATTACGATATCAATGTCACCCATTTTCTCCACTGCCCTTGCCAGCGTATGGCTTGTTGCCCATGTATCCGCGCCGGCGAAAGCTCTATCCGAAAGAAGCACAGCTTCATCAGCGCCCATTGCAACCGCTTCGCGAAGCACAGCTTCAGCCTGTGGTGGACCCATTGAGACGACGATTACAGTTCCGCCCAGTTCACCTCTCCATCTGAAAGCTTCCTCGAGTGCGTATTCATCAAACGGGTTGAGTATGGATGGAACTCCCTCACGGATGAGAGTACCACGCTCTTCATCAATCCTTACTTCAGAAGTATCCGGAACCTGTTTTATCGCAACAACTATCCGCATGATTATTTCCCCCTGGCAGCCGTTTCCTTGATAAGTGCGGACGCAATCACGCTTCGCTGAATCTGGTTCGTACCTTCATATATCTGAGTGATTTTCGCGTCGCGCATCATTTTCTCGACAGGATATTCCTTCATATAACCGTATCCACCGAGAACCTGCACCGCATCTGTAGTAACTTTCATGGCAACATCGCTAGCAAATACCTTTGCCATTGCGGATTCCTTCTCATACTTCTTTTCACCGGCATCTATCATTCTCGCGACACTGTACGTAAGTGCTCTGGCTGCTTCGACCTGTGTTGCCATGTCCGCAAGCATGAACTGTATTCCCTGGAAAGAATCAATCCTCTGCCCGAACTGCTTTCGCTCAGAAGCATATTTAGCTGCTTCATCAAGCGCTCCCTGAGCGATACCGACTGCCTGAGACGCCACACCGGGTCGAGACCTGTTGAGTGTCTTCATGGCTACTATGAATCCGTAACCCTCTCTCGCAATGAGGTTCTCCTCAGGAATTCTGCAGTCCTCGAATATCAGTTCACGTGTAGCGGAAGCTCTGATACCCATCTTATCTTCTTTTTTCCCGTAACTGAAACCCGGTGTTCCTTCTTCAACGATGAAGGCTGACAGCCCTCTTGCGCCTCTGGAAGGATCCGTCAGAGCGATAACAGTATAGATCTGAGCTTCTCCTCCATTTGTTATCCACTGCTTCGTTCCATTAAGAATGTAGTGGTTACCATCTTTTATCGCTTTTGTTTTCACTCCGCCTGCATCACTTCCGGCTTCCGATTCAGTAAGAGCGAATGC
>DAOWAG010000380.1 GCA_030634715.1 Candidatus Aegiribacteria sp.
ACCATAGGCCGAGGTTTGATGATATTGCTGGGTGTAGGCAGGGAAGACGGCCCGGAAGATTCATCCTGGCTGGTACGAAAAATCGCATCCATTCGTATATTTGAAAACAATGAGGGACGAATGAACCTGTCAACCTCCGATATCGAAGGTGAAATGCTCGTGGTGAGCCAGTTCACCCTGATGTCCAGTACCCGTAAAGGCAACCGACCTTCCCTGGATCCTGCCGCGCCACCTGAATTGGCAGTGCCTCTATATGAAGCTTTCGTCTCGAAACTCAAAACGGACTTCAGCGGAACTGTCATAACCGGTGAGTTCGGCGCATCCATGAAGGTTTCACTGGTGAACGAAGGCCCTGTAACCATAATCCTCGACAGCAAGATAAGAGAATAATTACTCGATATCCCCGCTTAAATCCGGCAGTGTAATGGTGTATTGTGTCCCTGCTCCGGGAGAGCTTTGACAGGCAATACTTCCTTTGAGCTTTCCGAGCACCAGATTATAGACAATGTTCATACCAAGGCCGATCCCATCGGAACTCATTCTTGCGGAGAAGAAAGGATCGTAAAGATGCTTCAATGTTTCTTTATCCATACCGCATCCGTCGTCGGCAAAGATAATTTCCACACCACCTGCGGAATCACGATAAGTCAGAGTAATATTCCCCGTTTGATTGTCAGGGAAAGCATGCTTCAACGAGTTCATGTAAAGATTGGAAAACACCTGTGAAACAGCTCCGGGGTAAGTTGTAATCATTCTGATGCTTTCGTACTGATGACTCGTGCTGTGGGATGTTTTTTTCAGGACATGGTGCAGACTGTTTTCCAGATCGAGAAGATACTCGGCGGGATGAATAGTTCTCAATTGTTCCGAAGTCTGATCCGCAGCGATTCTTTTAAACCCCCCCATGAGTTTTCCGGCACGCTTCAGATTGTCATTTATAAGATTGCAAGCGCCATCAAGCTGATCCAGAAATCCGGAGATATTCTCATCCGCGAGATTCACTGAATCCGCCATTCGGAGATCATCTATGAGATTCCTGATAAAACTGGCGGAAGTGACGGCCACGCCCAGAGGGGTATTCACCTCATGGGATAATCCTGCGACCATACGTCCAAGTGCTGAAAGTTTTTCGGATTCAATGAGTTGATCGCGAGTTGTTGTGAGCTCATTGATAGTATCGCTCAGATCCTTCGTGCGGTCTTCAACCTGTTGTTCCAGGTTTCTATTCAACTTCTTAAGCTCTGACTGAAGCCGCTTTTCTTCCGAAATATCCCTGAGATGTTCAACAACCTTCACTACACGACCGTCATCATCTTTGATCGGGTAAGCCCGGACATTGAACCATGTATCTGTTTCAGGAATATATTTAACAACGCTTGCGACAGCACCCGAAGAGACTGCATCATGGGTTGCACAGATTTCACATGGAAAATTTCGTCCGATCAATTCATAACAGTGCCGCCCGATGGCATCTGAAGGAGTCAGATTCAGATATCGATAACCAGCGGCATTATACCTCAGGATTCTCCGATCGGTATCCTGAATACCCATGATATCGGGAATGGCATCGAATACATCGAGATAGGATATATAATCCGGTGACAGGCTGTCATCAGCCTTCTTCCTGACGAAGTACTGGTAGATAACGATGCCGGCCAGAATTAAGATCAATGACACTGTAATTAGATTAATAATCATCAAGTCACCTGAAATTCAGTATACTTTTTTTGTGAAATAAATACCTATTCCGTAACAACTCTCATCAACAGCTTGCTTTCTTCGCCGGATTCAACAGCAATATTTGCGTTATCTCCGGATTCGAGAACCAGATCCAGTTGAACATTTTTTCCAAACCCCG
>DAOWAG010000186.1 GCA_030634715.1 Candidatus Aegiribacteria sp.
CCGTATCAACAGCTGTTACATCCCATGAAAGCGAACTGATGGTTGTTATGGTTCCGTTTGATCCAACTGAATAAATGTGCCAGTTCCCACCTGTCGGGTTGGTGAGAATGAAACTGCCGTAGGAAGCCAGAGGGATTGGACTATGGACTGTATATGTATCATTGCTTATGTAGAATAGAAGATTTCCGCACAGCGCCAGCGCATAGCCACCCTCTGCCGTTGCACCGACATCCTCTATCGGATATCCCTGAACGTACACTTTAGCCCTGCAGTACCCGTTCTGGTAATCGATGAAATAAAGGCTATCCGCACCGACCACTCCGTCACCGCCACCCTTTAGATAGCAGCAGTCTTCCGGAACACCGGACACAGCCACATCCTGAAGAAAGAAGAATGGAAAATTTATTGAAATTTCCGGTCCCGTGGTTCCGCATCCAGCTCCGACAAAGAATGTTACAAGTACGAGTGAGAAAACAGCAGAAATCAGTTTCATCATACATCTCCTTTAAATAATTCATCCATACGGATGGCATCTTTCACAGCCTGACCGAAATGGCAGTTGTTGAACATTACAAATATCCTGCCTGATTCCGATCCAAGCCTGTCTATAACAGGAATCCAAGCGCGAAGCTCTTTATCGCTATACGCATAATCATACCTCAGCGGACCACCATTCCACCATTCCTTGGAGTTTCTGCCGTGCAATCTTACATAACCGAATGGTTTTCCTCCTATGGCTTGTGGTGGAGGTAGATGAGGTAACTTGGGGAGATCCACAGTAACCAGAGCGATACCTTCAGCGCTTATCCTCTCAAGGATTTCCTGCCTGTACCATCCATCATATCTGAACTCGACTGCAAGAGGTATATCCTTTGTATCTTCATTAAGTTCCTCGATGTAACGCACGCTCTCATCAGAGGGCTTAAAGGAATACGGGAACTGCGCAAGAAGCCCGGACAACTTATCAGTCTCATTAAAGGGTTTCAGCATATCATTGAAATCATTCCACTGATCCTTTGTCGCATCTCTTGAGTGGGTCATGCTTGAGTGCAGTTTAACAATAAATTCAAATCCCTCAGGAGTTTTATTGACCATATTCCAGGATACCTTCGGATGCATTATGCGATAGTAGGTGCTGTTGACCTCAACGGTAGAGAAGCACGAAGAATAAAAGGCAAGCATTCCGCCTCGCGGTGTGCCAGGCGGGTAAAAGGGTCCTACCCAGTCAGCAAAGCTGTATCCGGATGTTCCCAGCCGTATTTCCACTGTGCTTTGTGCTGATGTATTACTCAAATACAACCTTTTTTCTCATTCAAGTAATTGATAAGATCAAGTGACTTAATATCATATTCTTCAAGCCTCCGCAGTCAATGTAATCGTGTGTAAAGTTCTGCAGCCTGTGATAGATTTTTCTCCGAATTTGTGACGTATACTGTCAACCGTACTGTCAATCATTCTTCCCTTATCCCCGAACATCTCCTGCTGACGCCCGGATTCCTGCGAAAGTGAACTGAGACACACGCCGATAAGCCTTATTCTGGAATGTACAGCGGAACGAGCCAGCAAAGCGGCAATGCTGTAGAGAATCCTTGCGCTATCCGTTTGCCCTGAAAGAGCATATGCCCTGGAGCGGCGCTGCAGATTGCTCAACCTGTACTTCAGTGTAACCGTGCTTCCGGCAAGCCCTTTATCCCGTGCCCTGCGGGCTACCTTCTGGCACATCAGCGCAAGAACCGGAAGGTACTCCTCCGGCTCCAGCACATCTGTACTGAAAGTATGCTCGTTGCTTATGGACAGCGGCTGTGAAGCCAGATCACCGGGAACCACAGGGGAATCATCAATCCCTCTGCAGAGAAAATAGAGGCTGTCACCCTGTTTTCCGAGAAGTGCCCTGAGCTGCTGCTGCGTGAATCTGTGCAGATCCGCTATTCTCTCTATTCCAAGAGTGAAAAAACGCCTCTGTGTTACCGGACCCACACCCCAGATTCTGCCCACAGGGAAATCAATAATGTCATCCGGTTTCAGTTCAACAACCCCTTTTGGCTTCGCTCTGTTCGAAGCCATCTTCGCGAGAAATCTGTTCTGCGCGATACCTATACTGGCCCAGAGTCCTGTGCGGTCCAGAATTGCCTTCTGTATCCGTATGGCCAGTTCATGCGGTGATGAGCTGCCAATAACCCCGGTTACATCCATGAAAGCCTCATCGATGCTGGCAGGATCCACTATCGGTGAGAAGGTGAGCAGAACCTGGAGTATCTTCCTGGTATAGGATGTATAACTTCCGTGACTTCCCGAAATGATGACAGCGTCCGGTGCCAGACGCATGGCTCTCACAATGGGCATCCCGGAACTTACCCCCTTTTCGCGCGCTTCATAACTGCATGAAGCCACAACGGATCTGAGAGTCCTGCCGCCAACGATGACCGGTTTTCCATTCAGCCACGGAAAGGAAAGGCGCTCCACCGATACAAAGTAGGTGTCCATGTCGATGTGAAAGATAGTGCGGGTAGTGACAGGCATTATTTATTCGGAGTAGTGGAAATCAAGAATCCATGTAAGGTCAGATGTATCAAAATGAATTTCATAAACATCTTCTCCTTCAGTACGTACAACGTAATGATAAAGCGGATAAGCTCCCTCGCGGCTTTCCCATTTCGAGGACACAGAGGCGATATGGTACACATGACCGTTCCACCTGAAACGGCACGGCCGCACTGTTCCGCCGGTGAAATGGCTGATCATTTCGACCGGTTCTTCATACCTGGTCACCACGCTCCCGCCTCCTCTATCAATTGATAATAGTAAACATATGTTTACCAGTCAAGTTTAAACAGATGGAGCCGGGCCTAACATTTAAACATTTTTGTTGATATACTGGTAACAAATGTTTAAATGTTAGGCCCGGCCTCTTTTAGAACTCGGTGAAGTCGCCAGATGTCTCTCAGCGCTCTTGGGATTCTTTTTGTCAGCGGCAGCGGTGTAGCCCGGATTTCTCTCAGGTGAATGGGGATTTCACGGATATTCACTCCGGCGCGCTGCGCTCTGATTACGAATTCAGTGGGAAACATGTCCAGTTCAAATCCGCACCGGGCTGGAATATCCTCTATGGCTTTTCTCCGGATAACCTTTGGACCATGAGTATCCGTTCCATTGTATCCGAGCAGTATTCTGAGAAGAAATGTCAGTGTGAGAGTGGCAGCCTTTCTAACAAGGGGGCGTTTATCAGCCTTCCCCGCAAGAACCTTGGAACCCTGTACAAAATCAACATTTCCTGATCCAAGCAGCTTCAGACCTCGAATCCAGAAGTCAAGATCAAGCACGTCCAGATCATCTATTATGAGAATTTCCCCTTCAGCTTTAAGAAGGCCTGTTTTCATGGCAAGTCCGTAATTCGGGTCAGGGAGGGAAACTGAGTGCAGGGATGGATACTTTTCGGTGAGATTATGAAGCAGGTCTACCGTGTTGTCCGTAGATCCATTCTCGATTACTGATATCTGAAATCCGGAAGGTAGCATTTCAAGAATCGGGACAAGCTGACTTTCCAGAATTCCTTCCTCGTTAAAGACAGGAATAATGATTTCCACTTTTGAAGCGCTCTCCGGACATGCGTTCCGGAGAGACTCCGTGCCTGAATTCATC
>DAOWAG010000250.1 GCA_030634715.1 Candidatus Aegiribacteria sp.
AGATCTCACTCGGACTCAAACAGACTCTCGACAACCCATGGGATACAATAGATGAACGTTATCCTGTTGGCACTGAAATTGAAGGTAAAATTCGCAATCTGACTTCATTCGGTGCTTTCGTTGAGATTGAGGATGGTATTGATGGCCTTGTTCATATCAGTGATATGAGCTGGACAAGAAGAATAAATCATCCTTCCGATATCCTCGCGAAAGGCGATGTACTTAAGGTTGTTGTGCTGAATATCGATACTGAGAACAATCGCATTTCACTCGGTCTGAAACAGACTGAGGAGAATCCTTGGAACTCAATGGAGGATCGATATCCGGTTGGCAAGGATGCACATGGCGATGTAGTGCAGCTTCTCGATAGAGGAGTTGTTGTGCGCCTTGATGACTACATTGAAGGATTTGTGCCTCAGAGTCAGCTTGGATGGGAAAATCTCGAGGATCCTTCAGATGTCATCCGTGTTGGTGACGAACTTCCTCTCAGAGTTATTGAGCTTGAGCCAACCAGCAGAAGAATCGTTCTGAGCGTTCGGAGTTATTTCAATGGAAGACCCATGGAGGAACTGAGCGCTTTCAGAGAGAATCTTGAAGGCAGGGAAAAACTCGAGGTCAGTCCCGTTGAAGAAGAAACTCCACAGGTTGAATCTGAAGAGTCTCCGGATGAGGTCTCTGAAGAGGAAGCTGCCGAAGCTACTGAGACCGATGAAGTTCAGGAGACAGTTGAAGATACTGTAGAAACAGCAGAAGACGCTGCTGAAGAAGCCATTGAAGAGAAGGCTGATGAAGCAGTGGAGGAAGCTGAAGAGGAAGCAGCTGTAGAAGAAATCATTGAAGAAAAACCTGAAGAAGCAGCTGAGGAACCTGAAGAGGAAACCGCTGAAGAAGAGATTCAAGAAGAAGTAACAAAAACCGAGGACGATGATGAAGTCGAAAAGGGTTAAGTTTCCTTCCTGACAGAAGAGAGCGGGAGGGAGGACAATTCCCTCCCGCATTAACAATGAAGAAAAAACATAGTATTTACGGTCATACGCTAGGATGTCGCTTGAATGCCTATGAGACTGAAGCGCTCCTTGAGGAGTTCAGGCTCAATTGTGGAATTGAAAGAGCTGATGAGCCGGCGGATGCCTCACTGATATTGATTAATTCCTGTGCCGTTACAGGAAGAAGTACCGCTCGATCACGCAAAGCAGTCAGGTATTTTAGACGAAAAACAGACGCAGTAGTGGTCGTAACAGGCTGCGTAGCTCAAGTTACACCTGATGAATTCGATGATAAAGATCTTATTATCGTTCCAAATACAGATAAGAGTCATCTTGTTGAAATGATCGCAGCTCTTCTTGATACTGAATATTCTGCCGATAGCGGCGATCAGGATGTTCCATCAGATGCTCTTTTTCCGATCCATGCTCCTGAAGTAATTTCTCGAACCAGAGCATTTCTGAAGGTTCAGGATGGCTGTGATAACCATTGCACATACTGCATAGTACCTGCTGCTCGCGGACGATCCAGAAGTCAACCAAGAGAACTGGTGCTGTCCCAGGCCCGGAAACTTGTCGATGGTGGATTCAAAGAAATTCTCCTGACAGGAGTAGATCTTGTCAGGTATGGAAATGACCTTTACGGAGACGATTATGACCTGGTGCAGCTGGTTCGTGATCTTCTTTCAATCGGAGGATTTCGTGTTCGACTGAGCTCCATGGAACCAATCGGATTATCGAGTAACATGCTTGAGGGTTTAGCATTGCCAGGTGTCTGCAGACACATGCATATCCCCATTCAAAGCGGGTCAGATAGAGTTCTGAATCGAATGGGAAGAAAGTATTCAAAAGAGGATATTGTCGGACTGCTTGATAAATGCATGGAACTGTTTCCAGGACTTGCTCTTGGAGCGGATATCATTGTTGGATTTCCAGGAGAGACATCCAGGGATTTCAAGGATACATTTGATCTTATATCACATCCTGCAGTCACATACCTTCATGTATTTCCCTTCTCCGCCAGACCTGGAACTCCCGCTGCCTTATATACTGAGGATATGATCCATACTGAGACAATTACTGAAAGAGCTGTTTACCTCAGATCATATTCTAATAAAATCAGACGCAAATTCAGAAACAATCAGATTGGAAAGAATGTTCTAGCCCTGGTTGAAGGCAGATATGATGTTAGTTCAGGAAGGCTTATAGGTATGACAGATAATTATATACCGGTATTGACCCCTGATGGCAGCAGGGAGGGGGAGCTGATTTCAATGACAATAGAGGATGATAATATCTCCTGGGATACCAGATAAAGTGAGCGATACTTCAGGATTTCTTATAGGCATAACCGGTAACAGCGGATGCGGTCAGACTACAGCTGCAGAATACTTGAATAAAGAGTGCTCCGGATTATGTTCGCTTGATCTGGTTGGTCACAGACTGCTTAACCGTCAATATGTGGCTTCCGAGCTGGCTGATGCCTTTTCCAGACCTGAATTCAATCATCTGGATGGAAAGAGTATCCGGACTGAGCTGAGAAAGATCGTACACAGTGATCCGGAAGCTTATGCTGTACTGAATGCAGTTCTTCATCCGAGAATGATCGGGTGGGCTGTGCAGTGCACTCAAACTCTCAGAAAACTGAAAGGCGTTTGGATTCTTGAGGGAGCGCTCATCTGTGAGCTTGGAATCAACGATCTGCTTGATTATCTGATTGTTGTAGAGGATTCAGAACATAGATGCATAAGTCGTGTTGCAGCAAGGGATAACATCTCATATGAAGATGCGGCGAAGAGGTGGAGAGTACAATTACCAATTGAGTACAAATCAAGATTGGCTGACGCTGTAGTAATCAATTCA
>DAOWAG010000228.1 GCA_030634715.1 Candidatus Aegiribacteria sp.
CAACCTCAGGGAGAAACTTATACAGCTTGCCAGTGAAACCGGCTCCAGAATTGGTGGGGATCGGTTCAGGATGGACATTGACAGAATATTTGTTCTGAAAGGTTTTGGAACCATTGTTGCAGGCACGGGACTCTCCGGTAGAGTCAAAGTTGGAGATAGTGTGGAACTTCTTCCCCGGAAAAAGGTTTTTCGGGTTAGGGAAATGAGCGTTAACGACAACAGGAAGGCTACCGAGGGGGGACTTGGTGACAGGATCGCTCTTAACCTGGTTGGTCTTGAGCGGGATGATGTATCACACGGATCCTGCGTTGCTGAACCGGGTTATCTGCAGATCAGGAGCAGTCTTGATACAAGACTGATGTTACTGAAATCAGCAACTCCTCTTAAGAGGTATCAGAGAGTAAGGCTGCATACCGGTACTGCCGAGATTATGTCTCGTGCTGTTCCTGTGGAAGCAGATGTGATACATCCTGGATCGACAGGATTTGTGCACTTCCAGCTCGAATCTCCCGTTGTTGCTCTTCCAGGCGACAGATTCGTTATCAGAAGTTACTCTCCCATTATGACAATAGGCGGTGGAACCTTACTTGAAACCGGCACGAAAAAAGTGAGAAAGAAATATGCCCGAAAAAGAACGTCCCATCTTGAAATACTTGCTTCCGGAGATGCTTCTGCGTTGCTGGAAGAGATGTTGCAGGATGCCGGAATCAATGGTATTTCCGTAGATGATGTCGCATCCAGAACGGGTTACGCTAAGGAGGAAATCCAGGAAGATTTCTTCACTCTGAAAGAACAGGGAATCGCTGATCTGATGAAGGATGGATCCATTCAGAGAGCTGTCGATTTGCATCTGGTTAATTCAGCAAGGGAAAAGGTTATTTCCGGGATTCAGAAACACCATCAGAACTCTCCCTTGAGCCCCGGTGTACACTTATCAACTCCAGCCAGAATACTGTCCGGATATCCGCAATGGTTTGTCAGATCAACTGTTGAGAATCTGACCGAAAGTGGAAAGATCGAACGCCGGGAAAAATGGCTTGCCCTTCCTGGGCATGCGGAGGGAATTCCCCCGGAATATGCTGATCAAGTGGAGCAGATGACCAGGAAAGTGGATAACGGAGGGATTCAGGGTCTATCACTTACTGAATCCGGTAATGATGGCCTGGTTAATTCACTGCTTGAACGCGAAATATTATTTGAACTGTCAAAGGGGATACTGATCTCTGCGCAACAGGCGGAAACTGTTCGAAAAAAAGTACTTGAAGCATTCGGTGAAACCGGATTCACACTTGCTGAACTCAGGGATTTTCTTTGTGTCTCAAGAAAGCATGCATTGCAGTGGGGAGAATTTTTCGATCGAAAAGGCTGGACTGTTCGAAAGGGCGACAGAAGATTCTTTACAGGTTAATTAAGTAGTTTACAGTTGTCAATGTTTTTCTTATGCTTTCCATTCTCTTCTATATAACTATCAGGAGGTTGTATGCATATTGCGGTAGTAGGAAGTGGTTACGTCGGGCTGGTAGCAGCCACTTGTCTTTCTGAGATGGGAAATGATGTAATCTGCGTCGATAAGGACGAAAAGAAGATCGAAAATCTGAATAATAATATTATCCCCATTTATGAGCCTGGTCTTGAAGAGATGATTAGGCGCAACACAGCCGAGAATCGACTTTCTTTTACAACTGATATTGGACCTGCGATAAGGGAAAGTTCAATAATTTTTATTGCGGTGGGTACACCCCCCGGAGAGGATGGATCAGCGGACCTGCAGCATGTTCTGGCTGTCGCTTCAGATATTGCAGAGCATATGGATGGACCGAAAATTGTTGTGAATAAGAGTACGGTTCCAGTTGGTACCGGAGATCTTGTAAAGGAAAAGATACGGAATAATACAACTCATGAAGTCAGCATAGTCAGTAATCCTGAATTCCTCAAGGAGGGTTCCGCGATTGACGATTTCATGAAACCTGATCGCGTAGTCCTTGGCACTGATTCTTCTGAAGTGGCTGAGATAATGCGTGAACTGTACTCTCCCTTTGTCAGAACAAACAACCCCATCCTTATCATGAGCATCAGGAGCGCGGAGATGACCAAATACGTGGCAAACAGTCTCCTTGCAACCCGGATATCTTTTATGAACGAAATTGCCAATATGTGCGAAACAGTAGGAGCTGATGTAAAGGATATCAGGATTGGCATCGGATCCGATAAGCGAATCGGTTACAGCTTCCTTTTCCCTGGAGCTGGATTTGGGGGGTCCTGTTTCCCTAAGGACATTCGCGCTTTGCAGAAAACAGCAATTGAGCACGGACATGAATTAAAGGTGCTCAAAGCTGTAACGGAAGTGAATCTGGCTCAGAAAAAGCTTCTTGTCCGAAAAGTAGTTGAACATTTCGGGGAGGATCTTAGCGGATTGACAATTGGGATATGGGGTATCTCATTTAAGCCAAATACGGATGATATCCGCGATGCTCCTTCGCTTACTGCGATTCAAGGACTTCTTGCAAGAGGAGCTAAAATCGCAGCATTCGACCCTAAGGCGATGGATAATGCGGCGCAAATTCTCGGTGATTCTGTTAGATTCGCATCTTCCACATATGATGCTATAACAGGAGCTGATGCATTGGTTCTTGTAACAGAATGGACTGAATTCAGGGAACCTGACTTCCAGCGAATGATGAAGATAATGAACCAGCCGGTTATATTTGACGGCAGGAATGTCTTCAATCCGTTCAAATTAATTAAACTGGGATTTTCCTACTACGGAATCGGGAGAAATGTATGAAATTTGCTGACAGATTGAATGGTAAAGAGTATCCTTTCGTTGCAGTCATTGGCCTTGGATACGTAGGGCTTCCGCTTGCACTTGAGTTCGTAAAAGGCGGATGCAGGGTCGCGGGTATTGATATAGATCCTGAAAAACCCCGCTTCATCAAAGAAGGGAAGAGTTATCTCAAAACAATCCCTTCTGAACGGATATCCGAAGCTGTTGAAACGGGCAGACTGGAATGCTCTACTGATTATTCAATCATGAAGGATGCTGATGCCATAATAATCTG
>DAOWAG010000178.1 GCA_030634715.1 Candidatus Aegiribacteria sp.
AAATCCGGTACTTGATCCCCTGCGGGGACACTGGATGATGGGGGCGGGGAAATTGTCAGGGGGGGTTCTCGGAGGAAGCGATTACTACAGAATATCCACTGAAGGCAGAATTTACTTTCCACTGAGCGGCGGTGTTATTCTTGCCAGCCGCTTGAGACTCGGGGGTTCATATCCCTACGGTGATGACACCAGTGTACCTCCGGATGATAGATTTTACCTTGGAGGAGGAACAACTGTCCGGGGTTATCCCTTTAATTCACTTGGCCCCAAAGATGATGAAGGAAATCCTATTGGTGGTAGGCTTGAGGTTCTTGGAAATTTCGAGATTCGGACCAGAGTAGCAGGAAATCTTGGAATTGTCCTGTTCGCGGATGCTGGAGGGCTCTGGAACTCATTGGACGAAGTGGATTTTGAAACTGCAGGATTTGGAACTGGAGTCGGACTTCGCTACCATACAGTATTCGGTCCACTGAGGCTTGATTACGGGTTTGCGCCAACCTGGAGAAATTCCCTCAAGAGAGGAAAAATATATATCGGATTAGGTCATGCTTTCTAAGGTTTCACTAGTATGAAAAGAACCGCGCTGTGGATCCGGTCATCTCTTCTCGGTCTGTTCCTTCTGATCGCATCATTCTACCTGCTTCTGGCAACAGGATTTCTTGGTGAGACGGTCGGAAAGGTTACCGGCATGATTGTGTCGGATGAAATTACGCAGATCAGTTTCAGAGGTCTGCGTACGGATATCTTCTGGAATACAAGGGCCGATTCTGTAATTATAACTGATTATAGTGGTTTGAAAATAGTAATCTGCGGTACTGACATACAGGGAAGCCTGCTGGACTTCCTTGTTAACAAGCATATCGACTATATCCTGGTAGAGAGACTGGATATAGATCTTCCACTTGAAGTTGCGGAAGAAGATACTGTTCCGATTCTACTGAGTAAAATTCTTACCAATATCGATATGGGAATTGCTACAGGTACGAATGGATTTATTCTGGAGTACGGAAGGATCACCGACCCCTTTGGTGTAATCCTTGATTCCATGTATCTTGACGCTGTTATCAAGCGGGAATCAGCTGTTACTGTAGATGTGAATTCAGCGCGAGTTGAACTTCCGGGTTTCGGGCAGATCCTCGGGAACGGTCCGCTCAAGCTTATTGATGGTGATGTAATTACTGAAGGTTTTACCGGGATTGCTCATCCAGGGTCATTACTGGTTTCCGGAACACTGTCGGGTTCAGACGAAACCCTTGACCTTGAAATCTCTGGAAGTATCGGTACCTCATCGTTCGATATTCCTGTTGACCTGTCGGTTCTTCTTGAGGGCAGCCTGAAAGGGAAGCTGTCGGATCCTCAGGTGGATCTGGCGCTTTCCAGTGGAAGGGCGGTTCTATTCGGTAATGAAGCGTCATTTGAAGTGGATACCCTTACTGCTGATCTTCAGAATATCACTGTAAGGAAGCTTTGTCTAGCAACTGCTGCCGCCGAATTGAACTTTGATGGCGCGATAGATATTCAATCTCTTAGATGGAATGCAGAATTCCGCTTGAATATGTCAAATACAGATATCTCTGATTATTTCCGGCAGATTTCAGCTACAGATATTACCGGCTGGGTTTCCTCCGAATGCAGTGGAATCGGATCATCGGATCTAAACGGTACAGCGACCATTGATCTTGTTGCATCCTCCTCTGAAATAGTTGATGTCTCAACGCTCCATATTGACGCTGTTCTTTCAGATAACTCCTTTAACCTTGTTGGATCGGTTAACAGCGGCAGTGGGAGTATTTCATTGAAAGGCAATGGATATCTGGGACCGGGATGGACTCCGGAATCCTGGACAATACAGGCTGACGGTGATATCAGGAATCTTTCCTTTCTTCGGGAATTTGATATAGGTGAGTACCCCGATATTGCATCCGCATATTTCTCATTAAGCGGAAGCGGTACACCTTTCGGCATGAATATCCAGGGTAATGCAGGCGTAAGCGAGCTTGAAATGGATGGAATTATCGCTGAACATGCATCGTTCAACGGCTCTCTGAATTTCTCCACGAGGAATACTATTGCGGGAATTCCATTCGGGATGAATCTCGACGGCAATGTTGAAGTCCTTGGCTTCGGAGCGGAGGGAATCGCGGTAGATACGGC
The DNA here is from genome assembly GCA_030634715.1 of Candidatus Aegiribacteria sp. Next base: position 2,155 of record DAOWAG010000178.1, read on the forward strand.
ATCTATAGAGGGAACTTTCAATATATCTGGCCGCAGCCGGACACTTGATGCCTCTCTCCTGATTGACAGCCTCAGAATTATCTCGGACGTATTTCACGCAGCGGCGGATATTAAACTCGACGGTGACGATATCAGTATAGACGGATTAACTCTTACAAGCTGCGATGAGCGGATCTATTCGGCTGAGATAGACGTGGAGATGGGTGATACCACCTTCTTTAATGTAGAGGAGATAAGAACTTCGCAATCCAAACTGAGAGTAATCACCGCGGGAGGATTATCGGGATTCACCACAAACGGCACGATAGTACTTGATACACTCTGGCTAGATCCTCCCGTAGGAGACCTGGCCATGTCCGGGATTCTCAGCGATGAAAAGACGGAAATGCATGCTGACATTGTGAACTTCGATCTCAGTTCATACAGTTCGTTCGCTGGTCTGCCTGTTAATATGTCAGGTATTGGTAATTTCAGAGTCTCTTATCTGAAGGATGCAAATGGCGTTCAGGGTTCACTGACAGGACACATTTCGGATCCTGCATATGGACAGTTCAGCATGGACAGCATAACCGTTGATATCACCGCTGATGATAACGCACTCGATATTAATGGAATATATGCCTGGCACAATGGGGTGAGATCCGGTCTTCAGATGGAGGCCAAAGATATCTGGGCAGGAACGGATACTGCCCTGCTGATTGACAAGATCCAGTGGCTCGAGCTTGAGGTTAACGATATTGGTGACTGGCTTTTCTACATTCTTCCATTACCGGTGAGAACAATGGGAGCAAGTGTTTCTGCGAGAGTTGAGTATGAGAAATATAATGGGGATTACACCTTTGAGATGCAGGCTTCCGCCAGGATCAGCCGTCTGTACATTACGCTGCTTGGAATTGAGCTGCCCAACGTGAATTTCTACCTGAACTATCCTGATTCCACATATAGCGGCTACAACGTACGTTTTACACTGGGTGCCGGCAGTGTGAGCACTGGAGATTTTTCCTCAAGCTGGAAGGCTGATATTGCCAGCCTGATCCCATTTGAAATTGGTGATTACAGCCTCATTTCCTCTCTTTCGGAGATGGAGATAGTGATACCCGGAATGGGAGCAGTCATCTGCTCCGGTGATCTGTCCACAAGCGGAACCGGGCTGGACGAAAGACCTGTTCTTTCAGGTTCGTTGAATATTCTTGATGGAGCGGTTGGTATTCCACAACCAGTTGGTTCTTCTTCCTCCGGTGGTTCGGGGGAACTGCCCTTTGATCTTTCCATTGATGTGACCGGAACCGGGGGACTGTGGTTCAGAACAAACTTCGCTGATATTGAGATGGCTCTGAAACTCAGGATATTCACTCTTGAGCGAATGCCCACAGTTAACGGATACGTATCGGCTGTAAGGGGCAGGATCACACTTCTTTCAAGGGACTTCCAGATAACTGAGGGAAGGGTGAATATAGTGCAGGGTAATCCGCCGGTAATGCACCTGAATGTGACAGCCGAAACCACAGTGCGCAGAATAATCAGTCACCAGCAGTACGCGCTTACTGTGCTGATATCGGGAGACCTTGAGAATCCCGAGGTAATCCTTACCGGTCAGG
>DAOWAG010000319.1 GCA_030634715.1 Candidatus Aegiribacteria sp.
ATACTGCCCTTACAATAGCCGCCAGCCTTGGAATATCTCGAAGAAGTGCTGAACCCGAACCGCTGCGAAGAACTTTCTTCACAGGACATCCTGCATTGATATCGATGAAATCAAACCCGAGTTCTGATACAAGCTGTGAGGCTCTCGCGAAATCATCAGGTCTGCTTCCGAACAGCTGTACGCCGATCGGGTTTTCATCAGGATCGTATTGCAGCAGTTTCTTCGTTTTCGCAGATCGTCTGGACAATCCGGCTGCCGCGACCATCTCGGTAACAACTGCTGTAGCCCCCATTGAACGGCAGATCCGTCGGAAGGCGGAATCAGTTGAACCGGCCATTGGCGCGAGCACGAGACCGTGAGTGTAGCTTTGTATTGAATTGTTCTCCATAGACGCAAACATAAGAAGGGGATGACTTGAACAACAATTACCAGGATATTTGACAGAGAAAGAAGGGGTAATAATGCCATGTGATATCTGTCTGTTTCTGGATAGTAAAACTGAAGATAAGATAAATCGAGCATGGAGCATACTCAGAACAAGAGGATTTTCATCGCCTCTGCTCAGATCAGGTGGAAAACCTCATCTTACGCTCGCCATATGGGAAAATCTCGACACCGATCTTATACTGGATGATTTAATGGACTTTGCGGCAAGTCATCAAGCCTTTCCGGTAACATTTTCATCGATCGCCACATTCGGCCTGGCCAGTGGTACGGTTTTCCTCGGACCTGTCATAACTCCATCTCTCTTATTAGTTCATGAAAGACTATACAGAATATTCGATGAATACTCTAATCTTTCAGAGGGACTTTATCGCCCTGGATGCTGGGTTCCACACTGCTCATTGACACTCGGTCTTCAACCTGAATTGATTCTTGACGCCATGAGCGTCTGTCTTGATATCATGAATCTGCCGATAAGAGGATGGATAAGAGATATAGGCCTCCTGACATTCGATAAGGAGTCAGTCCACTCTATAAGAAGCTACAAACTGAAGGATCCGCACAGCCGCGATTAATCACTTCCGTAATTCAACTCCGCGTGATAAGAACTCCGCACCAGCGGTCCGGACGCGACTGAGTTAAAACCTTCAGAAAGCGCGAAATCCTTCCAGTTATCGAATTCTTCGGGTGTTACATACCTGTCGACCGGCCAGTGTTTTCTTGAAGGCTGAAGGTACTGACCAAGGGTCAGCATAGTCACACCACTGGATCTCAGATCCTGGATTGCTTTCCTGACATCACTGTCCTGTTCTCCCAGGCCAAGCATGAGTCCGCTTTTAAGCGGCGTGGATGGTGAGAGCTTACCGAAAAGAGCAAGGATTGAAAGAGACAGATCGTAGGACGCATCTGGCCTTACTTCGGGAAAGAGATTCCTGACAGTTTCAAGATTATGATTGAATACATCAGGATTCGCTTCCGAAAGTATTTCCAGAGCGGCATGATTCCCATTGAAATCCGGTGTAAGCAGTTCTATCCTGACTCCTTCTATTTTATCCCTCAGAGCATTGACTGTCTTCACAAAATGCTCGGCACCACCGTCAGGGAGATCATCTCTTGTTACAGAAGTGATCACTACATACGAAAGGTTCATTTCCTCTGCTGCTTTTGCCACCAGCTCAGGCTCTCCAGGATTGAGTGGGGAGGGTTTTTCAGATGCAGGTCCTATTGCACAGTACCCGCATGACCTTGTACAGATATTTCCCATTATCAGAAATGTTGCAGTGCCACGCTGATAACAGTAACCGAGATTAGGACATTTTGCCTGTCTGCAGACTGTGGAAAGGCTGTACTTCATCAGAATACTTCTTATCCTGGCAGCCTCCTCGGCGCCTCTGGATGGCATTTTCAGCCAGTCAGGCTTTTTCTTGTATTTCATTTCTGCATTCGTTTAACAGCTCCTTGAGCCTGTTTTCATCAGATGTCTCGAAATTCCCGTAATTAAGATCCTCACCAATTGCATCTTCAAAGGAAGAGTGGAGGGCATTCTCCATGTCCCGAATCTCCAGATCAGGTTTGAATTCCCTTACGCATGCGATACCTTCCTTCAGGTGATGAGCAAGTATGTTCTTCTGGCGTAATGAAATATTTTGCGGGAGGTAGTCAAGTATTTTCATCTGGTCATTCAAAATCAGTATTGAACCATGCTCCAGGAAGATGCCCCTGCTGCGTGCCTGTGCGCTTCCAACAAGTTTTCTGCCGTCAGGTGTGCCGACTTCCCATTTTCCATGAGAAGTAAAGCAGGGATTGGTTTGTATTCTTGGTCCTCCG
>DAOWAG010000067.1 GCA_030634715.1 Candidatus Aegiribacteria sp.
CTTGCTCTCCCTTGATGGCAGTATACTGCATAATCCTCTCGATATTCTCTTCAAGCACCCTTCCGGATACGAGTCTCATCTCGTGTTTCAGGAACATATCCGGTGATGGAAGCCCTCCTGCAAGCGAAATAATCTCAGGGTCGTTCAGCAACGCGAATAGTTTGCCTATGGAGTACCCGCCGTACTCTTTGATATTGTCCGAGAACCGATTATTCCAGTCCTGTATCATGGAAACCTCACTGCCCTGTTCTGATTATTACCCTTGAGTATTCAGTGCTGCTGGCAACTCTTTGCATAGATTGCTCTGATACCGCGCTTCATCATAGCTCTTCCGTCTTTCGATGCGCGGAGAGCTTTGTTATAGATAACCTCACCGATATCCTTTGCCATCGCGTCACGCTCTTCCTCGCTCACGAAGTAAGTCGCCATCGTATCGAGTTCATGGGCAGTTCCATCGCTCTCATACTTGAAGGTCATATCTGTGCCGCTCTCAAGTACTCTGAACATATGATCGGTCCAGTTGAAGTTCTCCATACCGAGATCGGGATTGATATAGATATGAGCAGCGAGGCTGACACCCTTGATCTCGCTCGCATGAAGCTCTTTTGCACACTGGATGAAGTTGGCCGCGGTTGAGCCGTTGCCAATGTTGATCTCATATATGGGCGAGGTTCCATCATCACGGATATACTCGTTCATGATATTGAGCAGCATTCTGAACTGCATGGGGTTCTGTGTAGCCAGGAGCATGGAGATCTTAATATGAAGATTCGGAATATCCCGTCCATAATAGCAGATTGCCACAATTGTGCTCCAGCTTGGATTAAGATAGAAATCCCCCCCGGTTGCCAGAGCTGTGCGGGTGATACCGTCAAGATAGATCAGATGATTATTATTTGCGACCTCTATTCCACCGAAGTTTCCGAAGACAGTACCCTGGTTCTTCAGCGTAAGTGCACATGTTCCGCCTTCACATTCGTATCTTTCGAATTTCTCACCGGTAAGCGCTTCAAGTTCTCTAAAGCGATCCTCTGGCTGCGGGATCCCGATCAGATTCGTACTGCAGAATTTGCCGGCCTGCATAATGTTCTCAGCCAATGTAAGTGTTGCCATCAGATCGCCGTTGTAAACGTAATTGTCCGTCAGGGCTACAACAGATATCATTTCCTGCGGAGCATAGCAGGGCTCATCGGTCCCGGCGCTTTCCGCAATTCGTCTTATGCATTCGTGGGTGACCTTTGCACCCTGGAATCCGGAAACCTGACTGGTGCCGATCCCAAGCAAGTTATTATAGATGATTCCGCTTTCCTTCTCGAAATCCTCCACCTGAGGGAAATCCTTCGCATAGGCTTCAGCTTCCTCAATCATTCTTCCAAAACCCTTGTCAGCAAGGATGCGTTTTCTTGTCTCGAAATCTCTCATCTTTCTGATTGTACTGACGATCTTCTCTGCTCCGCCATGATGTTCCTTCAGAGCATCCATGGATTTCATATCAGCATCGGACAGCAATGGATATCTCATCAAACCCTCCTGTTCAGTCTGAACGCTCCTGAGATGGGTGTCCAGACAGGCAATAAATACTGGTGCTGACCTGAAGTCATCACTGAAAACAACTCACTCTTTAATAACAACAATACACGTTTCACCCATACACTGCAACGCATATTGATACAGTCCAAATGAAATTAAAAATAAGCCGCTGCTCTCAGGATATCATAGTTAAATTAACTCACATATTATTCATGTATGATATATTTACTATATTAGAAATAATGTTTTACGTCATAAATGCTAGTGTATTGGACATAACCACATGAATGTATAGTATATCTCTAGACTTGTTTTATTATGCGTGATTAGTATATGAATAGTAGTACGCAGGTTTATTCTCTCATCTGAGGAAACAGCTATGGATAGTCGGGACAAAAGCAGGGATGATCTGACTGAGGATCCGACAGAACTCAAGCAGGGTGTCAATAACCAGGACTCTGAGAAATTCTGGCCATATCTTGAAGAAGCGGGAAACCTTGAATTTTGCAAGAACATTGTTGCCGCAATCCGTGAGCCCATCCTGATTCTGACCTCGGATCTGAAGTGCGTTTATGCTAACCGGAGTTTCGTTCAGGTATTCAGCATAGATTCCTCGACCATACAAAATCAGTCAATCTATTCAATTGGAAATCGATTTCTGAATATCCCGGAGCTGAAGGAACTGCTCGATGAACTGCTCTCCATACATCAGGATTTCAAGGAATATGAAGTCAATCTGGATCTGATTCATGTTGGCAACAGGGTCATGTCTCTGAGCGCGACAGATGTAGCACAGCAACAGGGCAGCGAAAGATTGATACTTCTGAGCTTCGAAGATATCACAAGTCGCAGAGAAGAGGAAAAGAAGCGTCAGGATAACGAACGCAAATATCGAACGCTTTTTAATTCCTCCAGAGATGCAATCATGATGCTTGCCCCACCGGATTGGTCTTTCACGGCAGGCAACCAGGCTACAATAGAGCTGTTCAGATGCAAGAATGAAAGCGATTTTACTTCAAGGCGCCCATGGGAACTTTCCCCTGAATACCAGCCAGACGGTCAGCTTTCAGCAATCAAGGCAAAGATGATGATTGAATCAGCTGTAAAAACAGGCTCAAACCTGTTCGAATGGACTCACAATAAAACTGATGGTGAAAATTTCCGAGCCTCAGTGCTCCTGAGCAGGATCGAACTCAAAGGCCACACTATGCTCCAGGCCACAGTAAGAGACATTACTAGCCGCAAGAAAGTCGAAGAAGAACTTAGAAACCACCGTTATCATCTTGAGGAACTCGTGCGGAATCGAACCACGGAACTCACTGAAAGCGAAGAAAAATATCGAACACTCGTCGAGCAGAGTTATGATGGCATATACATTTATGCTGGAGGCAGTTTTCGTCTTGTTAATAATCGAATGTGTGATCTTACAGGTTACACGAAAGAGGAACTGTATGGTTTGAAGTTCTGGGAGCTTGCTCACCCAGAAGACCAGAAGAGAATCCGCGAATATGAATTATTACGCGAAAGCGGGACCGGAGTACCCTCAGTATTTCAGGTTAAAATTGTAAAAAAGGACGGTACTGAAAGGCACATAGAGTTTTCAGCAGAGGGCATAACACTCCAGGGTGAATACGCAGTTCTCGGAGTCGGTAGAGATATAACGGCAATCAAGCTCCTGGATGAGGAACAGAGCAAGATGGATAAACTGGAATCGCTCGGAATACTCGCGGGAGGAATTGCCCATGATTTCAATAATTATCTTGCGGCAATCATTGGAAATATCTCTCTGGCTCGATTGATGGTTGAACCCGGAACCGATATATACGAGATACTTACCAGTTCAGAGCATGCAGCAAGCCAGGCATCTACTCTTACAAGACAGCTCCTGACTTTCTCAAAGGGCGGAGAGCCTGTAAAGGATCTGATATCAATCACAACTCTGCTCATGGAATCATGCAACTTCATCCTCAGTGGCTCAAATGTATCCGCTGAATACAAATTCCCTGATGATCTGCAACTGATAAAAGCTGATCCCGGACAAATTTCTCAGTCGATTAACAACATCATTATCAATGCCAATCAGTCAATGCCTGAAGGCGGTCAGATATTCATATCCGCAGAAAATATTGAGATCTCCGATAACAGCGACATTCCACTCAAAAAAGGTTCGTACATCAAAATCAATATAAAAGATGAAGGAATGGGAATTCCTGAAGAACAGTTTTCCATAATCTTCGATCCATTTTTCTCAACAAAACAGATGGGCAGCGGTCTTGGCCTGTCAACGGCTTATTCAGTCATAAACAAGCATCATGGACATATCCTGGTTGAGAGTGAGATCAACTCCGGAAGCACTTTTATCATTTATCTTCCTTCAGTGACCGAAAAGATTGACAGTGAACAGATGGAAATCGATTTCCACGCTGCAACCGGAGAAAGAATACTGCTTATGGACGACAAGGAGATTGTCAGAGATACGGTTTCCGCAATACTTAAACGCCTTGGATATGAATTTGAATGCGCTGTTGATGGCAGTGAGACGATTGAAAAATACATAAACGGCATGGAAACCGGAAACCCTTTCAGCGCTGTGATACTGGATCTGACAATACCGGCTGGCATGGGGGGGCTGGAGACAGTAAGGGAACTGCTTTCAATCGATCCGGATGTCCGCGCGATTGTATCCAGCGGTTACTCAACAGATCCTGTAATGTCAGACTATGAGACTTACGGATTCAGGGGAGTCATGCTCAAGCCATATTCGATTGCACGGATAGCAAGCGTGCTTCGTGAAGTAATTGATAGTTAGACTGCCTTTTTCAAAAACAATTAACAATCGTCTGTAAATATAATGAGCACTGAGGTGATTTCAGTGAAACTGAACTCGGTATAACAGTATCTCCGGGAAGTAACAGCTTACCGCATGGCATGGTGAAGTATTCGAGTGAACTGAGCCAGCGATAAAGAACCTTGCTTGACGGGTGGACAGACTTTTTAGTCTATTACTTCTACCAACTCCAACCGAAAGGAGGTGCACATGAGAAAAGGGAAAGGCATACGCACGGAGGTGCTGGCCTAGCTCAGCCCTCTGATATCCGAAACCCCAACAGAGGAGGTGCACATGGTAGGAAACGAATACAAATGCAGGGAGAACAAGGCCTAGTCTGCTCTCCCAATAAGGACGGGGCCGGGGCATACAAAGCTCCGGCCCTTATTCCATATTATGGGTTAGTCTCAAATCCATATGCAGTGAATATCAGAAGGGTGGTAAAATCAATGAAGACAGCAGCGGCTCTTCTTGTTCTTTCTATACTGAGTACAGTATCTAGCGCAGAAGATTTCCTCGGAGATCAGGTGGATACTCTGATGGTATTGATAGAAGAACATGGACCACAGAACGTGATGGATTACATTGAGGAATTCGAACCTGTCCAGAGGCTTCAGCTCTACGATCTGACCCGAGAACTCTACATCTTCAGAGAATGGGAGGGTAGAAATATTGACGATTACATAACTGTGATGGATTCCGGAATCGAGGAGGCGCTCAGTCAGGCCAACAACGCATCGGATTCTTTCACTATTACAGTATTCCTTGATATGGCGAATGCAATGTCCTACAACCTTTCAGCAGATCTGGCGGAATGCTGGCCGGGTGACACTCTCACAAGACACAGAAGTCATTTCGAACGAGGTCTTTCAGCAGCGCTTCAATGTATCGAATGGCGGCACGAGCTGGATAAGGGACCTTACCCATTCTTCATGGCGTACTGGGCAGCGGGAATCCATCAGCTGTCCCTTGATCGTCCCAGAGAAGCTATATACAGCTTCGTGAAATCCCTGAACAACGCGCAGCAGCTGACAATAGACGCGGGTAGGCCGCTCGGAGTCACTCCTGAGGTTGGATTCGAACTGCTGCTGGCTCACGGCTATCTTGGACTGGCAATGCAGGTGTGCGGAGAAGATGAGGGTGAACAGTATGAAAACGCCATACATGCCTTCCGGGAAGGTATCGATTACTCGGAGTGGAGCGATGATTACAGTTTCGGTATAGCTCAGCTGATGTGGGCACGGGACCGGATAATGGAGGAGCAGGAATAATGACACTTTTACTCTCTGTACTTTTATCACTTACTCCCCCACCGGGAGTAATCCACCACGGAGAAGAAATCTTAACAGCACATGAAATGATTCTGATGCTTGATGAGGCTTCCGTTGTTTTCGTAGGTGAGAAGCATGATGACAGCCTCGCTCATCAATGGGAACTCTTCCTCTGGATGACAATGGCTTCAGAGAATCGTCATCTTGCGTTGGAGATGTTTGAAACTGATGTGCAGGAAATACTTACGGATTACCTTGCTGGTAATCTTACTCTAGAGGAATTCCTTGAGGGAAGCAGACCCTGGAGCAATTACATCGAGGACTACCATCCACTTGTTGAGTATGCAGCTGAAAACGGCTACAATGTCATAGCTGCGAATGTGCCCAGACGTTACGCGGCAGCGGTTGCGCGAAACAGCTGGGAAGGCTTATCAGGTATCGAGGGTGGAGATGTCTTTCTCAGTACATGTGTCGATTCCTCGAATGATTTTTACAGAGAGCGATTCATGGCCACTATGGAAGCAATCAGCAGCCAGATGCAAAGCATGCCAATGGATCCGGCAGATATGTACAGAGCACAGCTTCTTAAGGATGCAGTGATGGCTTCATCAATAACCGGGCAGAGCTGCCTTTTCATATGCGGCAGCTTTCACAGCGACGAACGCTCCGGTATCCCGGATCAGCTGGATCCGGTCGTTACATACCTTACGGTTAAGATAGTCGGAGAAGATGAGCCGTGGGATGCTGATCAGGCGGATTTTGTAATCGTTAGATGAAGACCAGAAAACTTCTGAACGCAACAGCCACGCCGCTGGCATCGATTTTCGGCAGTGGCTTCCTTGTCATAGTACCTATTCTTGCGGGAGCAACAGGTCCCTATTCCCTGCCGGCAATGGTCGTGGTTTGCGGATTCGCGTTTCTGGTTGGATCGGTGATTCGATTCAACATAGCAAACGTTGAATCGGGAATTGAATCAGGGAAGGTACAGAAGACCACGCAAAATCTTGACAGAGTTTCAGACCTGTCACTTGTTCTGGCCTACGTTATTTCAGTCACCCTATATCTCAGAATTCTCAGCGCGTTCATTATCGGCGGTATTGGAACGGGCGGGGCATTCGAAGCGAAGCTGATTACTTCTGCCTTCATACTCTTCATCAGTTATGTGGGATTCACGAAAGGACTTGAAACACTTCAGAA
>DAOWAG010000345.1 GCA_030634715.1 Candidatus Aegiribacteria sp.
AGAAAGGACAGATCCAGCTTCTTTAGAAAAATCGGATCGGAGCAGTAATGCTGATATCCTTTCGGAATGTAAGCAGATTCTATAATGATTGGCCAGCCCTTGAAAACATCGAGCTGACCGTAGAACCAGGTGAATTCCTGGTTCTCTCCGGACCAAGCGGTGCGGGAAAGACCACACTGTTTCGGCTAATATGGATGGGTGATCTCCCTACTTCGGGTGTGGTTGAAGTAAGCGGGTATAGATCTGACAGAATTCGAACAGGGGATCTACCCTCTCTCAGACGAAAGCTGGGCATTGTATTTCAGGATTTCCGGCTTCTTTCAGATAGAACGGTATTCGACAATGTCGCGCTGCCCCTTCAGGTTGCCGGCGCTTCACCCAGGGCTGTCAGAAAACGCGTTTTTTCCCTTCTTGCGGAGATGGAGCTTAATCATCGGCGTCTATCTCATCCACACGAGTTATCCGGCGGGGAGCAGCAGAGAGTTGCCATTGCCAGAGCGATGGTCGCTCATCCGGTAATTCTTCTGGCAGATGAACCCACTGGCAATCTGGATCCTGATGTTTCAAAGCGTGTAATTGAACTGCTGCTGGAAATTAACAGGTCAGGAACCTCGGTTATTCTGGCGACGCACGATCCGAGACAGATTCCAGCCGGTACAGCCAGATATCTCTATCTTGACACAGGTAATCTGGTGAATCCAGCCTCCTGGGATGAGTTTGGTCCATTATGATACATCTCCTTAAATCCTCACTATTTGAAGGTATGCTCAATATCAGGGAGAAATTGGGCTCATTTCTTGTTACACTGCTGATGGTCAGCCTTTCATTCATGGTCTTTGATATTTTCCTGGTAGTTTCCTGGAATGTGGGATCCATTTTGAGTGATGAACAGGAAAATGTCGGAATAGAACTGTTTCTGAGAGAGGATATCAGCGAAGTAGAGGCGGTGAATCTGGCGGATCTGATATCAGGGATGGAGGGCGTGAGATCGGTTTATTACGTGTCTCCCCTTGAGGCTGAGGCTGTATTCAGGGCGGATCTTCCCGAACAGGCAGATCTCCTGATGCTTCTCGGACCTCAATTTCATCTGCCCTCATCAATTCAGATCTCATTACATCCTGATTACAGAACCTCTGAAAAAGTAAGTGGGCTTGCGCGTACCGTTTCCGGGATGGATGGAGTCGAGGATGTAGTTTATGGTCAAGAATATCTTCCCGGTTTGACAAATGCTGTTGATATGCTGGGAAAACTGGTAGTACTTGCCGGGCTGGTTCTTGCGATAAGCCTGTCACTAGTGGTAGCTAATACTGTAAGACTTGCGGTAGCAAAAAGGGCACTTACAGTTGAAATAATGAGTATAGTAGGGGCACCGGGATGGTTTGTAAGGATGCCTTTTCTAGGGGAGGGGCTTGTAACCGGTATTGCCGGTTCGGCTGGAAGTCTTCTTCTTACCGGAATTATTTCCGGTATCTTATCATCCAGCATACCACATAACTTTTTACCCGGAAAATGGATCTTACTGGTTCTTCTCCTCGGTGCATCCGCTGGTGCAGCGGGAAGCTGGATAGGTATGAGATCCGGTATTCCGAAACCACGTTCCTGATAGGGGAAATAATGAAAAAACTGTTGATAGTTCTTGTAATTCTTTCAGGTCTTGCTTTTGCTCAGAGCGAATCAAGACTGGATCCTGCACCGGCAGGACAGGAAATTGTAACCACCGAAACTGCAACCACATCAGAAGAAGCTCCTCCACCCGCGACATGCCTTGGTGGCGGAGGTATTATGAGTTTCTTACCCATGATAGCGATTATCGGAATATTCTACTTCCTCATGATTCGTCCTCAGCAGAAACAGGCGAAGGTGCTTCGTCAGATGCGTGAAGCTTTATCACTGAATGACAGAGTCGTTACCGCAGGCGGGATTCACGGGATAATTACGAATATCAAGGCAGATATCATCACGGTTAAAATTGCCGATGGTGTCAAGATTGATGTTGACAGGAACTCTCTTCAGGTCGAAGGGCCTGAAGGCGGATCCTGCCCTGTAAAAAAATAACCTTGGTTCTATTTGAAATTCAGTGACATGCTTAT
>DAOWAG010000346.1 GCA_030634715.1 Candidatus Aegiribacteria sp.
AGCGCTGAAACAGCATTTGAGGAAAGAGTCAGTTTTTTTGTATTCTCAGAATCTGAAAGTTTCGAAAGGAAGAACTCCGAAAGCGGTAGAATATCATCCGTCCTCTCTCTGAGAGGAGGGATGTGGATCTCAATCACATTCAGCCTGTAATAAAGGTCTTCTCTGAATTTATTGTCGCTGATGGCCTGTTCAAGGTTCATATTCGTTGCTGTAATCAGTCTGACATCCGTTTTTACGATATCAGAGCTTCCTACCGGTGAGAACTCACCATCCTGAAGCACTCTGAGGAGCTTAACCTGCATGCTCAGACTCATATTTCCAACTTCATCAAGGAAAAGAGAGCCTTCATCTGCTACGTGAAATCTTCCATGAGAAGTTGTTATTGCACCTGTAAATGCACCTTTTACATGACCGAACAGCTCACTCTCCAGAAGTCCTTCTGGAATCGCGCCGGAATTAACTGAGACGAAATGCTGTGAAGAGCGTTTTGAATTGCGGTGAATTGCCCTTGCTACAAGTTCCTTTCCTGTGCCACTTTCTCCTGTGATCAGGATAGCGCTCTCCGACCTGCTCACCCTGGTGACCATGTCCATGATCTGATCCATGCATCGACTCTGATATACAATGTGATAAAGGTCCTTGTATTGACTGCGCATGGTCGAAGATCTCAGAGCATTCTTGACTGCGTTTAACAGAGCTCCGGTAGTAAACGGTTTTGGTAGATAATCATGCGCGCCTTTGCGGATAGCTTCCTTTGTGCTCTCGATACTCGCATAACCGGTTATCATAATCACAGGAAGATACGGGTATTTTATTTTGACTATATCCAGAATTTCAATGCCCGAGATGTCAGGAAGCCTTATATCTGAGATAACGAGATCAAGTGTATTATCATCTCTGAGCATTCGAAGGGCATCCCTGCCGCAGTTGGCCACACAACATTGATATCCCGATAACTCCAGCGTTCTCTTCAGAGAAGATGTAATTGACACCTCATCATCGATTACCAGTATTTTGTTTTTCTTCGTATTATTCACATTCATGATATATGTATGGTTACAATCCCGAGAGATGTCAATATTTTGACGAAACGCCAAATAATTAGTAAAATCGCGGGTGTGATAGCAGGACTTGCTCTTCCGATGCTCTTTCTACTGTCTGTTTCCTGCACCGGAAAACCTGAAGAAGGGGAAATCATCATAAGGGCGATCGACATTATTTCGGAAGACAGTGTTTCCGCTGAACAGGCGGGTTCTGACAGTCTCTCAACCCCGCAGGATCATATAAGTATTGTCGTGTCAGATACTTCTGTCAGTACAATTCTTATGCCTGACTCGCTGCAGCCAGACACATTGGAGGATTCTCTGATCGATTCCGTTGTGCCGGATCATCAATGGAACAGATTAGCTTTCGAGATCAACGGTTCCATTTACGCCAGCCTTCAGGATTTGGTTGAAGATTCAGACATCCTTGGTGCTCACGTTGTACGATGCATGTGGTGGGACACGGATCCATGGCGAGGTATGAATGCCGGTGATTCACTTTACTTGCTGTTCGGTGAGACAGGCAGGGAAAATCAGATTTTCGCGCTTCATTATGTGCCGAAGGAAGGTACCGTGAATAATCCATTGTCAGTATACAGTTTCCAGATGACGGGAGATAATTGGCCATCACATTATTATACTGATGGAACTGAAGTCATGCGATTTCTGAATTACATGCCAATCACCACATTCGAAGAGATGACCGGTCCCTTCGGAGAGCCAAGAGGTAATAGCAGTCATGCCGGAGTGGACTACAAGGCTGCCCAGTGTACACCTGTACGAACCTGCAAGGGTGGAACAGTGTTAAGGACAAACTGGAATTATGAATACAATGGAAACTGCGTGGAAATCAGTATTGGCGCGGGTTATTCTGAAGTATTTCTTCACCTGAACGCGATTGCAGACGGTATAACCCAAGGTGTAACGCTTCAGAAGGGAGATACAATCGGTTATGCAGGAACAACCGGAAGGACCTCCACTTCACCTCACCTTCATTATCAGATTAACAATGAAAACGGTAACCCCATTGACCCGTACCTGTTTTA
>DAOWAG010000113.1 GCA_030634715.1 Candidatus Aegiribacteria sp.
ATGCGGTACGAATTACCTGGTATTATCGACTCAATCTACGCGGAAATAAGGGAAAGCGTATACGCCGATCCGCTCAAGCAGGGTTCAAACGAGGATTTCGACGAGGCAGTCGCGATCTTAAGAGAAGCTGTATCCGATCGTGGAGCGTTTCTTCCTGAAATAGCCAGGGGGCATCTCCCGCTTGAAGTAGTATCCATGACCCTTTCTGAATGGGAATTTGAACCTGGAGGAAACTCTGACTCTGTTAAGGTCAGTATCGAGTATGCACAACCCGTTGATGTTATTCGGTTGTATGTCTGGAGTGACGACAGTAATTATTTCAGCATGAATATGTATCCGGATGATCAATCCATGTGCAGATGGAGTAGGACAATCAATTTTCCTTCGCAATATGGACATTTCAAGTTCTCTGTAAGAGCGGGATCTATTGCTGAGGGCGGAGTATGCTATACTGCTTTTTATTATCCTTTATACGCACCTCCTACTACGGTATCCCGCCGTGTCTGCGCTCCGACAGCAAGGCGGAGCATATATTCGTTTGATCCGGGAGAATTCGAAGTGCTTGCTCCTGTGCGATACACCGTTTTCCTGTGGAGTCTTCCTGTTGTTAATACTTCAAATTCTCCCCAGGATATTTCCTTTTGCGGTCTCCAGGCGGGAGATCCACCCGCCAGACTGTTCGCATCGGAACTGACTATCCTTGAACCCGGTGATACGCTGTACCTCACCAATAATTCGGAACTTCTGAGTGATCTGATGCCTTACAACATTGTTTTAGGTAATCTTGCGCTGACCTCACCATCGAATACGGAATTTCTCATGATGTATCCCTCGTGGCAGACTGCTCTGACAGTGACTGTAAAAGAGGAAGTAGATTGTAATGAATCAAACTCTTCGGTCATTCTGTCCGAGATCTGTTTTGATGGTGATTCCGGAGACTGGATAGAATTGTTCAATACAGGTCTGTTCAGCGCGGATATTTCAGGCTACATACTTATCGACGGACAGGATAACGAATCCAGACTCCCGGCAAATACGATAATCAACCCGGGAAGTTTCCTTGTAATCTGTGAGAATGAGCAGACCTTCCGTTCTGTGAATGGATATAACATCACTGTAATCGAGGAATTGAATTTCAGACTCAACAATGAGAGTGATGGAGTCACCCTGCTTGAAAACGACAGACTTATCTTTTCGGTGATGTATGATGCCATGTCCTGGCCCCTGGAAGACAACCATGTGCTTTCGCTGAAATCACCTGCACTTTCGCTGGAGAATTCCATAAGCTGGCAGGCTATTGAACTTCCTGGAACACCGGGCAAACCAAATCCAGGATGGCCTGCCATAATCCTCAGACCGGTGATTGAAACCCTGTGGCCTAATCCGGTATCAACATCATTCAACTTGGATTACACAATACCGAATATTCCGGCAGAATTGCTTCTTTATCACATTTCAGGCAGACTAATTCTTCAACCGCAGCAACTTATAGATCTAGAAGGAAGTCTGTCATGCGATTTACCTCCTTCTCTTCCTCCGGGGGTCTACTTTGCGGTTTTGCGATCATGTGGAACATCAGCATCTCGCAAGTTTGTCCTTCTGCCATAATGGGAAAGGTCAATTGATTTTCGAAGCTTTATTCTGAAGGCTCTTACCGTTATACTATGTGCCCGAACGTGAAAACAACAGAACAGGAAAAAATAATGAAATACTCCACTGCACTTGCACTGGTTTTAACAATACTCATGGCGACAACTGTTTCAGCGGATGTGGATGTAGAAAATGAAAATGCGGACAGATTCACGCTTTCAGCTTACGCCAGAGTACGATACAGCCAGTTCGGAGGAGCACTGACGATACCGGATAGATCATTCAGCATTGAATCAGCAGGGCTGACAGCGGATTTTGATATTGATGACAATCTTAATGGACAGCTTCAGCTTGAGATAAAGCCTGATGAGATCTTCCTGAAGGATTGCTACATCCTCTGGGAACCATACAGAATGATCGAGTTGCAGGCGGGACAATTCAAGAAGCCATTCTGCCTTAATACAATAACAAGTACATGGAATCTTCAGGCGATAGATCACTCAATAACCCACAGAGAACTGAGTGATCTGCTTTACTCGGGAAGAGATATTGGAGTAACTGGAGTACTGAATGCGGATCCTGTCTGGATTCCCAGGCTCTCACTGGGAGTTTTCAATGGTTCTCCAGACGCATTAAACCAGGATAATGAGATCCAGTATGTCGGAAGAGCTGAATTTGATCTGCCTCTGGGTATCATGATTGGAGCCGACCTGTCAACTCTGCGTTTCGGTAAAGAGGATCCGGAATCGGTAGATGGTTACACTTGCTCTGCAAGACAGAAAGCGATGGGAGCGGATCTTCAGTTGAACATCGAGATTAACAGGGATTTTTCATTCCTTCTTCGCAGTGAGTATCTCAGGGGTGATAACTGGCAGATGGTGGATGTAATAGAGGGTGTAGATCCACCTGAATTCCAGACATGGTGGGTAACCGGGGGCATTACATGGAAGACGGACAAACCCGCTGTTGATAATATCAGCGCATCTGTGAGCATGGCTTCATGGCAACCTGATAGATCCGTAGACTCCCGCGAGGATGAACTTACATTAACTTTTGATATTGATACAGGTACTCCCCTCAGCATCAGAGCTGCTGTTGTTAATCATCGACCTCACAACATTATTTTCGAGGAGAACCACACGGATTACATTCTCGAACTGGCTCTCGATATCTGATGACATCTCCTGAAGCTCCTCGTCTGCATTTTCACAGGTACGAATTCAAATACCTGATATCCGGAAGTGTGCTTTCAAGAATAACGCGTGAGCTGGAACTCAGACTTGAGCGTGATATTCATTCCGACAGAAATGGAAGCTATTTCGTTAGAAGTCATTACTTCGACACTGACAGGTTCGACCTTTTTTATGAGAAACTCGCAGGACTGAGGAAGAGATACAAATTCCGCATGAGGAGTTACTGCTCTACTCCCGCTTATACCAACCCGCTTTTCCTTGAGCTGAAAGGCAGGGACGACAGCCTTGTTTATAAACACAGGCTTCTTCTTGATCCGGAGGGCACTGAACACTCTTTGAGCAGGGGAACCAATTCATTCTCAGGATTCCTGCTGGATTCCGGAAATATCAATGGCACGGGGAAAAGATTTGTGTTCGATGCTTTCAGGAAGAAGCTTTCTCCCAGTGTTGTTGTGGACTACAGAAGAACCGCGTTCGAGAATAAAGCCAATCCTGATTTCAGAGTAACGCTTGACAGACAGGTCATTGCTTACAGGGCAGGTTCCGACGGGCATCCTGTTGGCAGATTCCATACCATTTCAAATGGATTTCAGGTGCTTGAGATTAAATTCCGGTATCATTTTCCCGGCTGGTTTCACGGTCTGATTCAGGAATTAGAGCTGAAGCGTGTTTCTTTTTCGAAGTTTGCACATGCTACTGATATTATCTATATGAAATCGTATGCTTCATATCTTGATAAAGTTTTAGAGAGGAGACCGGCTTGTCTGAGTTGAACCAGTGGTTTACAACTACCTCCGAGCAGGTTGGGTACAGTCCGCAGTCCATTGTCATAAATCTACTTCTTGCGCTTGCTGCTGGACTGATAATCGGGATTATCTACAAGAAAACACATAAGGGGCTTTCCTACTCACAATCGTTCGTTATAACCCTCGTCCTCATGTGTATTACGGTGAGTGCTGTTATGATGGTTATCGGCAGCAACCTCGCCAGGGCTTTCGCACTTGTTGGAGCGCTGACAATCGTCCGGTTCAGAACTGTGGTAAAAGATACAAAGGATACGGCGTTTATCTTCTTCGCTCTAACAGAAGGTATAGCATCCGGAACTGGAAATTACATGCTTACAGTGTATTCAACGTTTTTTATCGGTACAGTAGCCCTGTTACTTTCGAAAACCAATTTCGGTTCGATGCACAGAAGCGAATTCATAGTGCGATTCCGCTTCAACAGGGAATCAGGTGATGAAGAAGGATACGTGACTTTCCTTGCTGATCGAGTAAAGAAAAGTACTATCATCCACATCGAACCATCGGAAGACGGCAAGTATCTTACACTGACATATGATCTTATATTGAAATCCGGTCTGACATCACAGGAAATCGTAACAGGTTTGAACAGCATCCCTGGAATCGACAATCTCAACCTTATCACAGCAAGCAACGACATAGACTATTGAGGGACATGCAACTCTATGCGTGTCCCGGAAGATTACATGCAACTCTATGCGTGTCCCGGAAGATTACATGCAACTCTATGCGTGTCCCGGAAGATTACATGCATGCTCTGGTGCGTGTCCCGGAAAATTACATCCACGATCTGAAAACGTGACATGCACGCCATTGCGTGTCACGTTTTGCAGATAACCGATGATATATGCGGGTAATTTACTCTACGCTGTTAACCTCTCCTGGAGTTCCCCAGCAGACGGGATCATCGGTATCCGGATCCCGATTCGGGCAGGCGTAATCGATGGAAGGTGCCCAGTTACTCTCGGTGTTTTCACTCCAGAGGTTGATCTTCTCGAGGGATGATCCGGTGCCATCAGCCGCGCTTCGCGAAGAGATATCCTCATCGAGTCCCCAGGTGTCGAAGTAGGCAATTTCATCAAGAACTCCACCTGAAGCGGAATAGAGCAGGAGCATATCAGCAGAATTAGAGAGCTTCGTCCAGACTCCATCCCATGGAATGATGAGGACACCGCTGCCATAAGCGGAAATGAATGACGACTCGTTTACAGGCACAACCGCGCGAACCAATGGTTCGAGGATGAAACTATCCAGGAACAGCTGGTTGCCGCCGTCACTTAACATCATGCCTTCAAGCTGTATCGGCTCAGCGCCAAGATTGCACAACTCCACCCATTCGAACAGATCATCATCCCCCAGTGTAGGTCCATCTGGATTGTACATTATCTCGGATATTACGATATCGCCGGGTGCAACCATGATAATCGACAGCACCATTGTAATAAGTAACACGCTTACCTCCTGTATTTACATAAATCTTCAAGAATCACAATTACTCAAGGGGGAC
>DAOWAG010000179.1 GCA_030634715.1 Candidatus Aegiribacteria sp.
AGGTGATTTTCCTGTTACGGAGAGTGCGTCAAAAGAGGTTATCTCACTTCCTGTCTTCGGCGAACTGACCGAAGCTGAATTGATCGAAGTTGTGGATTCCGTGAAAGAGTTCTACGCTGGAAAAGCATAGTCTTTCCTCTGGATCGGTTATTTCAGTCTTCCTGATGTTCATAATGGCTTCGAACTCAGCAGGCGATGATTTTCTTCATTTTATGGGCAGGGATATAGATAATCTTTTTTCGCCCGGTCCTCTTATCACATTTGCATCCGGAGGAGCAGTCGCTGCTGGAGCATATTTTCTTGAAGACAGTGAAGGCTATAGAGGTTTTATGGGTGACGGTTTTCTTGAGGATTGCGCGAAGGGCTGTGATGTTGCTCTGGGTCTCCCCCTTCTAGCCGGAGCCTCCATCCTGTGGGCTGGATCAGCGGCTTTCGGTTCCGAAAATACCGAGGAAACAGGTCAGATGCTTACAGAGGGACTGCTGATTACCTATGGTTTAACCGGAGTCCTGAAGCTGGGAACCGGACGAGAGCGTCCTGACGGCAGTAATTCCAGAAGCTTCCCTTCCGGACATTCGGCCGGGACAGCCTGTTCTGCCTTCATCATCTGGGACAGATACGGTCCGGAAGCAGGTATTCCAGCAGCTTTCGTCGCTGGATTTACGGCTCTGTCGCGGATTACACTTGGAAAGCATTATCCTTCTGATGTAATCGCAGGGGCAGCTATCGGTCTTGCCGCAGGGCTTGCCGTGACCAAAGCACATAATGAAGATTCACCGCACGATCCGGGGATACAACCTGCAGTCATGGTTCACTGGAGTACATCCAATGGTTTTGGAGTATATTTCTGATATGAAAAAGAGATTCAGGAGTTTCAAGTTCGCTCTCAGAGGTATCGGTACACTGCTTAAAACGCAGATGAATGCGAGGATTCACGTTTTCGCTCTCGTAGTTGTCCTTATTCTCGGGTTTACAGTCGGACTGAGTCTACCTGAATGGGCTATTATTACTCTTGCCATTGCTATGGTACTTTCCGCCGAAGCGATGAACAGCGCTCTTGAATTCCTGGCGGATCATACTGCTCCTGAATGGCATGACAATGTTCAGAAAGCAAAAGACCTCGCTGCCGGAGCGGTTCTTCTTGCAGCAGCGGGTGCTCTCGCGGTGGGATTGCTGGTTTTTATTCCACATTTCTGATTTTCGCAGGATGATTTATTGATGACAAGGGAGAAGGAATACAATGCTTGACAGGGGATTGCTGAGAAACGAACCGGAGAGGGTTCGAAAAGCCTCTTCTGATAAGGGAGAATCCTGCCCGATTGACAGGTGGCTTTCTCTCGACGGTAAACGCAGGAACCTGCTGGGCAGAACAGAAAGCCTCAGAAGACGGAGAAATGAGCTCTCACAGGAGGTCTCAGCGCTAAAGAAGAACGGCGCGCCAGCGGATAGTCAGATCGCTGAAAGTAAAATGGTTGGTGATAATCTTGTTCAGATTGATAAAGAACTGTCACTGATTGACGGAGAGATGTCAGAGACTGAACTCCGATTCACAAATATTCCTGATCCTGATGTCCCGGTAGGCAAAGATGAATCAGATAACGTGCTTATCAGAACTTCAGGAGAAAAACCATCATTTGATTTCAAGCCAAAACCACACTGGGTGATTCTTGGCAATCTTTTTGATCAGGAAGCCTCCGGTGATATCACCGGTGCTAATTTCATCCTTCTGAGAGGATGGGCTGCATGGCTTCAGAGGAAGCTCATCAACTGGATGATGGATTTTCATTCAGAGGCAGGAATGGAAGAGATCTGGACACCATTTCTGGCAAACAGAGAAAGCATGACAACAACCGGACAGATACCGAAACTTGAAGATGACATGTACCATATTGAAAAAGACGACCTTTTCCTGATTCCCACAGCGGAGGTTCCTCTAACCAATATCTATCGAAACACCATTCTGAGCGAGGGTGACCTTCCGGTGAAGTTATTCGCATACACCCCCTGTTTCCGAAGGGAAGCCGGAAGTTACGGGAAAGACACAAGAGGATTGAACAGGGTTCACCAGTTCGAAAAGGTGGAGATGGTTCGCTTCGAACACCCTGACCAGTCTGATGAAGCTCTGGAAGAAATGGTCTCTCATGTCGAGAAGATGCTCGGTCTTCTGGAACTCCCTTACAGAATCTCTATTCTCGCGACAGGAGATCTCAGCTTCGCCGCAGCAAAATGCTACGATTTCGAGGTATGGTCGACAGGACAGGAAAAGTGGCTTGAGGTTTCCTCCATTTCCAATTTCAGGGATTTTCAGTCCAGGCGCGGAAAGATCAGATTCAAACCCCTGGGCGGCGGTAAACCTCAATTCGTGCATACGCTGAACGGTTCGGGACTGGCTCTACCCAGGATCATCGCAGCGCTGATCGAGAACAATCAGACCAAATCCGGAAAAGTTGCATTACCTGGAATTCTTTCTGAAAAAACCGAGATACAGATTCTGGATTAGTGATAGGCGGGACGGGCTCCGAAGAACCCGTCCCGTGTGCACTGACGGTCCGCGTTCAGCGTGAGGCTACCATTACCTCTATTTCAGTGAACTCCTCCATTTGAGCCCTGGCCACCATGCGACCTGCAAGGGCTGCTGAAGAGTGGGGATCTCTTCGAAGAGCGCACTCATAAAGAGCAAAAGCGGTAACGTAATTCCCATCATCCATGGCCTCTCGCGCAATGGAGACAAAAGTGTCAACACTGGCAGGGCTGGTCGATACGATCACGCCTGCAAGCAGAACCGACGGTAGAAGTGCAACCATAAGCAGTGGTATCCACTTCATAGTGAGCACCTCCTCAATCCGCCGGTGTTTTCCCGACGGACGTTAGGTAACCCGGCTGTCCTTCCCGGTTTCCCGGACTGGGACCCGTGGCTTTGCGTCCCGGAATCTCTTCAGGTTTGCAATGGTCAAACGGCAACCCGGCTGTCCTTCCGCTATCCCCATACAGCGTCTGGGACCCGTGGTTTTGCGTCCCGGAATCTCTTCCGGTTTGCATGGCGGTGCTCTACCGCCTGTTAATATTCTTACGACTTAGGCCAGTAATGTAAAGGGAGATAGATATGTATTCATTGAATCTGAACGCTAATGGTTCATCAAGACAACTTCCTGAGGAACCTGTCATAAAGGTCCATGAAAATTCGCCTTGCGGTCATTTCGCTTTTAGTGGCAGCCTTTCCGGTCAGAACATTTACAAGCTGCCGTAAGACCCTTAAGGGATGAAAGAACAGTCTCATGGCATAGAAGTTCAGATAAACCTCTAATCTATATTTGTTCAAAGGTTTGTAATCTTTTCTCCAGACGGGGGAGAAGCACAGCTCATCGTACTCTTCAAACCCCTGCAGAGAAGGCTCATTCATTGCTTCGGTTGCAGGGAAGGGAGTAAGAATCGGCATTATTACCTCATCCACGCCTTTTCTGGCAAGGCGGTTGATATACTTTTTTGTCTGTTTCCTGTCCTCATCAGTTTCCCCTGGATATCCAGTTACGAAAAACGTGCATGTGCTGGTTCCCATAGAAGCGGCTTTCTGAATAAGTCCAGGAACTTTTTCGATGTTCGCGGTTTTGCCCATCAGTTCCAGTACCCTCTGGGAACCTGTTTCCGGAGAGAGGGAAAAATACCTGCATCCTGCGCTGATCAAAAGTTCAAGGAGTTCATCATTCAGGGTCTCCATCTTCAGTCCGGATGGAAAGCAGAATGTTATGC
>DAOWAG010000277.1 GCA_030634715.1 Candidatus Aegiribacteria sp.
AAGTACGGCTGCAGACCCGATCAAAGAAAGAAGATGCTGTGGCTCCCATTCAAGCCTGCCTCTCCATTCCGACAGTTCTTCTCTGAGATATCCTGACGATATTGTATGAAAGTGCTCAGTTGAACCGGAAACAACAGCCCAGATTGCCACGAAAAGCCCGGCGGACGGATTCTCTCTGAATGCTCTTTCGAAAAGCATAGATGCCATGGATGTATTTCCTGATTTCCAGAATACTTCAGCTCTGAGCGAATCTGACTCACCTGTGAGTTCAAGCGCTTGATCAAAATCCCTGATATTCAGATGAGTATCGAATTCTGATGGCTGTGCCATTATAAGAATCGAAATAATTACAAATGTAATCTGCATGGTCATCTCCAGTTCAGAGTCAAATGAAATATCACTTATCGAACACCTGGTTCATATATGATTCCGATTATTCTAAAAAGGGAGTCATATCTCAGGGTGGTCGGAACAGTGTGAAATTAACAGGTTAGGAGTGAATTCCGGAGTAAACTCGATCACATATCAGTAATCGGAGGAAATGATGAAACGAAACGGTATTATCCTTAAGGTGAGAGATGATGAAGCTTTGGTTTCAATGTCCGGTGCAGGAGAATGTGAAGGATGCGAAGCCAGGAGTGCCTGCTTTTCGCTTTCAAACAGGAAATCATCTAATCCAGAAAGCTGGATGAGGAACGAAGCAGATGCTCAACCAGGGGATCTTGTTGAACTTGAACTTGCGCCGGCCGCATCACTTACCATGATTACCTCCACATTCCTGCTGCCCGTACTGCTTCTTACAGCTGGATACTTTTTCATGATGAATGAAAGCGATTCGATCAGAGCGATCGGAGCGGGGGTTGGGCTGTTAATTGGTATCGTAGCCGCGGTTGTCATCAATCGGAGGTTGGGATCTAAGAAGGGTTTCAACATGAGAATGATCAGGATTCTTGAGAAAGTAGACTGTCCTTCCAACGCTAATAATGAAATCATGGGCAATTCGGAGGAAATATCAAATGATTGAAGAAATGAGAGTTTCCGCGGCTGAGATTATTGAGCAGCTTCAGCATAGAGGTGTGGATTACGGTGATGTTCGAGTAGAGAACGTTGATCTTGAAAGCATTGCTTTCCGGAAGCAGAGACTGGCTGAGACTGAATTACAGGCGAACCAGGGCATCGGAATAAGAGTGCTCGTGAATAGCTGCTGGGGATTTGCTTCATGCAGTGGATTTGAAACCGGTCTCATCGAAAAAACCGTTGAAAGGGCTGTTGATGTGGCTAAATCGGGGTCGTTTGCAGCGGGTGGCATGGTGAAACTCTCCATTGAGAAACCTGAAACCGGACATTACGATGGTCCTTGCGCGCAGAATCCTTTTGAGATACCCAGAACAGAGAAGATGGATCTTCTGGCAAGTTCAGCCGATATCATACATTCCTCTCCATTGATTAATATGAGCTGGTCATATCTATGGTTCGAAAGGAGAAGGAGGGTCTTCGGGAACACAGAGGGAACCATGGTCTCATCCGATCTGACATTTACTCAGCCTCTTCTGATGGCGTACGCTGTACATAACGATGATATGCAGAGCCGCTCTCTTCAGGATGGCGCGAGGATAGCAGGATGGGAATGGATAGAGGAAGTGGACATGATCGCCTGGGCAGAGAAAGCCAGGGAAGAGGCTATTATGAAGGTGAAGGCTCCTGAAGGTCCATCGGGCATAATGGATCTCGTGCTTGATGGAACTCACCTCAGTCTTACCATGCATGAGTCCGTAGGACATCCCACGGAGAGTGACAGAGTTCTTGGCTGGGAAGCGAATATGGCCGGTAGAACCTTTCTCAATATCAGCGACCAGGAGCATTTGAAATATGGTTCCTCGATTGTGAATTTTGTTGCTGACAATACACTCCCGTATGGAGTAGCCAGCTGGGGATGGGACGATGACGGAGTACCGGGTCAGAAATGGTATACAATAAAGAACGGTATTTTTCAGGAATTCGGTTCTGTTCGGGAAACGGCTCTTCTTGTTGACAGGCAGCATAGCAGAGGGTGCTGCCGGGCTATGGATTTTGCCTGTTTCCCGATAAACAGACAGCCTAATTTCTATCTTGAGCCGGGAACAGCAAAGGTTACTCCAGATGATCTCATTTCGGAAGTAGAGAAGGGCGTCTACATAGAGGGGCGCGGATCATTCAGCATTGATCAGAGAAGAGTTAATTTCCAGTTCGGTGGTGACATGTTCTGGGAGATAAGGAATGGCAAGAAGATCCAGCCGCTCAAAAAAGTCATCTACAGATCTAAAACCAGAGATTTCTGGGGCTCCTGTGATGGCATTTCCGATAAAAGATTTTTCAGGTCTATGGGTTTGCTTACATGCGGCAAGGGGGAACCTGTTCAGTCCGCCAGGATGACCCATGGAGCCAGTGTGTCCAGGTTCAGGAATATCGAAGTAGGAAGGGGTGCGGAATGACCAGGGAAGAGATGTTTGTATTCATAAATGCAATCCTGGAGCAAGCCTCTGTTCCTGATGTGCTGGCAAGGCTGACCGAGCAGCGGTTGGCAACTGTCAGATTCGGTCAGAACAGAATCACCCAGAATATGGATAT
>DAOWAG010000103.1 GCA_030634715.1 Candidatus Aegiribacteria sp.
CAGAAAGTACATTTACCACATGACTCGTTCTGTGTGAAGTCCAGGAAGAACCGTGCAATTTCAACCATACAGGTTGTGTCGTCCATTACGACCATTCCGCCTGATCCCATGATAGCCCCGGTAGCGGGTATTGATTCGAAATCAACTGGAGTACTCTTCATATTGGCTGGAATACAACCACCTGATGGTCCTCCCATCTGTACTGCCTTGAACTCCCTGCCTTCCTTGATGCCGCCACCGATCCTGAAAACGAGATCATCTATCGTTGTTCCCATGGGAACCTCAGCAAGACCTCCATGAACGACTTTGCCGGCAAGAGCAAAAACCTTGGTACCAGGGCTTTTCTCTGTTCCAAAAGCGGCATATGCGTCTGCGCCGTTCATTATTATCCAGGAAATACTGGCATAGGTCTCCACGTTATTGTTATTGGTGGGTTTCTGCCAGAGACCTTTTTCTGCGGGAAAAGGCGGACGGATGCGGGGCATTCCACGTTCGCCCTCGATTGAGGCGAACAGTGCTGTCTCTTCTCCGCACACAAACGCTCCAGCACCCTGCTTGATCTTAATATCAAAATCAAAGCCGGATCCCAGTATATCTTCCCCGAGATAACCTTTTTCTCTGGCTTCTGACAGGGCTATTTCAAGACGGTGAATTGCAAGGGGATATTCCGCTCTGCAGTAGATATAGCCGAAGTTCGCGCCGATGGCTCTGGCGCACACGATCATACCCTCAAGAACGGAGTGAGGATCTCCCTCCAGAACAGACCGATCCATAAATGCTCCGGGATCCCCCTCATCGGCATTACATACTACATATTTTCTATCAGCTTCATTTGAAGCGGCGAAGGACCATTTCAGGCCTGTGGGAAATCCAGCTCCTCCTCTTCCGCGAAGACCTGAGTTCTTCACCTCCTGAATTATTTCCTCCGGAGACATCTTGAAAAGAACTTTGTCAAGGCTTTCGTACCCGCCTGATTGCATGTAATCGGAAATGGACTCAGGATTGATCGTGCCGCAATTCCGGAGGACTATTCTTTCCTGAAGGTCAAGAAAGTCAGCCTCAGAACCGGAAGTTGATCCGTCCCGCTCAATAATGTAAACCAGGTTGTCGTCTTCTACTCTCTTATTATTCAGCACATGATCCTCAAAGATCTTTTCAGCGGATTCCGGGGTGACTCCTCCGTAGAAGGCTCTGCTCTCACCATCCCTTATCTCCACCAGGGGTTCCCGATAGCACATTCCGATGCATCCGGATATTGTCAGTTCACAGACATCCGGATTCTCATCAGCAAGTTCCCCCAGTCTTTCAAATACAGCCCGTGCTCCAGCGGAAAGACCGCATGTACCCATACCTACTACAATTCTCTTCATTTCAGCGCTCCAGACGTTTCTCTCAAATGAATTCCGTCAATCGATATATTTATTTGGCGCAGGATACATCCGCGATGAAATCGGCGCTTTCAGCAACCATCCGGATGTATCTACGAAGCAGTTTCCGCAGCGACGCAGGCGTCAGTCGACCGTAAGTCTCGTCATTGATCATTATAACAGGCGCAAGAGAACAGCAGCCGATGCAGGCTACCGTATTGAGGGTGAACATTCCATCTTCAGATGTATCACCCACCTCAATTCCCAGCTCATCTTCAATAGTCTCTATAATCATTTTCGCGCCGGATACATGACAGGCTGTACCTGCGCAGGCACGGACGACGTACTTACCCATTGGACGAAGCCGGAACTGGCTGTAGAAAGTGATAACACCGTAAATATCCGATTCCGGTATTCCGGTTACTCCGGAAATGTAATTGATCGCACGTCTTGGTATGTAACCAAAGTGCTCCTGGGCAGACTGCAGAAGGGGTATCAGCTCTCCGGGAGCCCCGTTGTAACGCCATAACCTGTAACTGAATTTCTCCTTGCTGGTAGCCGTTGTCATCACTTCCTCTCAAATCCGAATTCCGCTTTCGATCCATTAAACAGATTCGGATTAAAACAATTCAAATTTCACTATCCTGGTGACAGATCTGGAAAAGCAGAGCGGTCATCAGTCTTCAATAAGATTGATTACCTTTGCTTCACGGACTCTGAGAACACCATCAATCTGACTCAGTTTCTCAATAATCCGGGGCGTTCTCCCGATGGCTCCATGGCTGGTGATCATGCCGACAAGTTTGGAACCGTCTTCGATAACATCACAGAATACGACTTCATCGATGAAGAACACTGTTGTAAATATCTGTTGAATCGCGTCAGGATCAATATCAACGATAACATAACTCATCGTTCCGGGCTGCCTTCTGGCTTCAACCTGAGCGTCACGCTTCACGGCCTTCTGGTATGTTTCGATGAATGAGTCTACATCTCTGTCGAGTTTTGGCCTTTCAACTTCAGACATGGATAGCACTTCAATGCCGTCCAGTGCCTTGACTCTAGAGAATACCTTTTGGATTTCATCTGTTGAAGAGGCTTGAAGGAGGAGTATGCTATCGAAATCCCCCCTTACAGCATCGCAAGATTGAATACCATCCATCTTATACAGGATATCAAATATCTCCATGCTTCTATCGGTATCGGTAATCTTGATTGTAAGATAGGCACTAACAGATTCACGCATACCTTCATCAATCGAAGATTCCTCTACATCGATTCCGGTTTTCCCTGGAGATAATTCTTCAAGGGCCTCTATCAGATCAGAAATTTCGAAAGGCTTATCCAGATAGCCTGTGTTATGCTCCGAAAGCGCGGTAACCATAAGCCTTTCATCTCCAAATCCTGTAATTACAAGAACGGGGAGATCGGGATACTGGTTTTTAATAACTTTCAGGATCTTCAGACCATCGATATCCGGCATGAATATGTCTGTAACAAGATAATCGTAGGTTATACCTCTTTCACGAGCACGGTTCAGCTCATGAATAGCGGAAATACCATCAGGACAGGCAACAGCAGTGTAATCTTCCTGGGTAAGACCAATCGTAAGATTACGTCGAATCTCAGCTTCATCATCGATAATAAGTACGCGGCCTTTCAATGGATTCCTCCTCTGTTAAGGCATGTTTGAATGAATGGGGGAACGCTACGTCCCACATTCAGTAAAGTCAAGAACATCACAGTTTACCGCACTTCGGCTCTGCACAGATCCATTGCTCTGTCCAGATCTACCCAGCGACCAGAACTCAGATAAAGATTCATCGCTCTTGCAGCACGGCGGCCATGTCCCATCGCGAGAATGACCGTCGCAGCCCCAAGCACAATATCACCACCGGCAAAAACACCGGGAACCGAGGTCTGGCCAGTTATCTCGTTGACAACAACTCCACCCCATCTGGTGACTTCCAGCTCCGGGAATGAAGCCGGTACAAGAGGATTTGGACTGTTACCGATAGCGACAATCAACACATCGGTCTCTTCGATGAATTCTGACCCCTCAATGGGAACAGGTCTTCTCCTCCCTGAGGAGTCCGGTTCTCCAAGCTCCATCTTAATGAGGGAAGCTCCTGAAATCCATCCGGCTTCATTCCCGATAAGACCAACGGGATTCTGCAGGAGATGGAATTCGACTCCCTCTTCCCTTGCATGATGAATCTCTTCAAGCCTTGCGGGCATCTGTTCTTCTGCTCTGCGGTAAACGATAAGTGATCTTGCGGCGCCCATCCTCAGCGCGGTTCTGGCGCAGTCCATAGCTACGTTTCCGCCACCGACAGTTATTACTTTCTTCCCTGTTACTATAGGCGTATCGGTTTCCGGAAAACTATAGGCTTTCATCAGATTGGCTCTTGTCAGATACTCATTTGCGGATAGAACACCCAGCAGGTTCTCTCCATCGACCCTCATGAATCGCGGAAGCCCTGCTCCGGTCCCGATGAACACAGCGTCATAATCCTCGATGAGCTGACTTACCGGTGCTGTCTTGCCGACAACAAAATTGTATCTGAAATTGACACCCAGTTTTTCGAGGTAGTCAATTTCCCCCTGGACAATAGCCTTTGGAAGCCTGAATTCGGGAATTCCGTAAACCAGCACTCCTCCACCTTTATGAAGGGCTTCAAACACTGTCACTTCATGTCCGAATCTTATCAGATCACCGGCAACGGTAAGACCGGCAGGTCCAGCCCCAATGATAGCAACCTTCCTGCCTGACGGTTTGACCTCAGGTGGAAGTTCGTACTCCCCCTGTTCTCGTTCCCAGTCCGCGATGAACCGCTCAAGTTTGCCAATCATCACAGCTTTGCATGGATCCTTCTGTGCCTTTCCAATTGTACAGACCAGCTGGCACTGTTCCTCCTGAGGACAGACCCTTCCACAGACTGCGGGGAGCAGATTCCTCTCCTTCATCTTCCTGATCGCTCCGAGGAAATCCCCATCCTCTATCAATTGTATGAACCCCGGAATGTCAATTCCGACCGGGCATCCTTCAACACAGAATGCCGTTTTGCATTGCAGGCATCTCTTTGCTTCCAGCATAGCCATCTCCGGTGTATATCCAAGTGGAACCTCTTCCACATTGGTGATCCGCTCGGAAGGATCCTGCTCTGGCATAAGGGTTGGCGGAATTTTGAGTCTTTCCTTCGCATTCATTCCCGATCCCCCTCCAATGCACCGGCGAGCCTGCACCCGGTCTTTGATGAATAATGGTCAAGCGACTGCTTCTCATGTGATGTATACATCGTCAAACGTTTCATCAATTCGTCGAAATCGACCTGATGTCCATCGAACTCAGGTCCGTCCACACAGGCAAATTTAGTCTCACCGCCCACAGTTACTCTGCAGCCTCCGCACATGCCGGTGCCATCTATCATGATCGGATTAAGACTGACAACTGTCGGAATGCTGAATTCCTTCGTAAGAAGGCTTACGAATTTCATCATAATTGGCGGTCCCATCGCAACACATAGATCGAATTTCTCACCTTGATCGACAAGTTCCTTTATAGCATCCGTTACCAGTCCTTTGCGCCCCTTTGTTCCATCATCTGTTGTGATCAGCACTTCGTCACTCACATCCATCATTTCCTTCTCGAGAATCAGAAGGTTTGAGGATCTCGCGCCGAGTATGCTCATCACGCGGTTACCGATTTCCTTCATTGCTTTCGCGACAGGATATAATGGAGCGATCCCGATCCCTCCACCGACGCATAGTACAATCCCCACTTTCTCGATATGTGTGGGAACTCCAAGAGGACCGGTTATGTCAGGTATAAAGTCACCTGCGTCCATCTGCGCCATCTGTAGAGTAGTCTTACCGACTGACTGCACGATGAGAGTTATGCTGCCTTCATTCCTGTTCACATCCGCTATTGTAATCGGGATTCGCTCTCCTTCATCGCTGATTCGCACTATCACGAATTGACCCGGCTCCCTGTACCTGGCCACATCGGGCGCATGGAACCGATAAAGATGAATGTCAGGTCCAAGTTCCTC
>DAOWAG010000286.1 GCA_030634715.1 Candidatus Aegiribacteria sp.
GAGAATGAAGAATTTCTGGAAGATCACTCCCGAGAAATGGCGCAAATGGGAATACCGTGTACACGGCAAAGTGCTGTTTGAACGGGGCTATACTGACCTGTATGAGAAGGAGTATGTCCGCAAGGATGGCACAATCGTTCCGATAGAAGTCCAGGCCTACATTCTTGAGAGGGGGAAGGATCTGGAATCGTCCAGAATAGGCGGATTCGTACGCGACATCACCGATCGCAAACGGATCGAGGAAGAGCGGGAGCACGCGTATGCATTTTTACAGACTGTTATCGATGGATTTCCTGAGGAGATGATGGTAATCAACCGCGATTACACCATCGCACTTGCGAATCAGACAGTGCGGATACAGGCGGGGGAAGATCCGATTTCCGCCTGTCTGAAGTGTTATGAGGTTTCGCACAACCGCGAAACACCGTGCGAAAACGATGAGCACCCATGCCCACTCTTGAAAGTCTTTGAAACCCGGAAACCCTTTTCGGTAGAGCATATTCACTTTGATGATCTTGGCAATGAAAAGATAGTTGAGGTTATCGCTGCACCGATCTTTAACGAGCGGGGTGACGTGGTTCAGATTATCGAATCCTGCCGTGATCTTACCGACCGCAAGAAGGCTGAAGAGGGAAGGCTTGATCTCGAACGCCAGGTTCAGCACGCCCAGAAACTTGAGAGTCTCGGTGTACTTGCTGGGGGTATAGCTCACGATTTCAACAACATTCTGATGGCGATTCTGGGCAATGCTGACCTTGCTCTGCATGATCTTTCTACAGCGAACCCTGTCTACACTAATGTCAAAGAGATAGAGTTTGCAGCTAGACGTGCCGCCGACCTCGCAAGACAGATGCTTGCGTACTCCGGCAAGGGGAAGTTCCTGATAGAGAAGATCAGCCTGAATGAAGCGGTCGAAGAGATGACACACATGCTGGAAGTATCGATCTCAAAGAAGGCTGTCATCAAGTTTCACCTTGCTGACAACCTTCCACTGATTGAGGCCGATGCGACCCAGATCAGGCAGATAATCATGAACCTCGTTACGAACGCGTCCGACGCGATTGACAGAACGAGTGGTGTAATATCGATTTCAACCGGAGCAATGGACTGTGACAGTGCTTACCTGTCAAGTACTTACGTTGATGAATCACTTCCTGAAGGGCAATACGTATTTGTTGAAGTGACCGACACAGGCGCCGGTATGAATGAAGAAACCCTGGAGAAACTGTTCGACCCTTTCTATTCGACCAAATTCACCGGACGCGGTCTCGGCCTGTCAGCTGTACTGGGGATAATCCTGAGTCATGGTGGCGCGATCAAGGTTTATAGTGAACTCGGCAAGGGAACATCGATTAAAGTTCTTCTTCCTGCATGCCGTGATTCAAATGAAATCTCTGAAACGGAGACCGGGGAAATGAGGGAGGAGTGGACCGGCAGCGGTACAATCCTCCTTGTCGATGACGAGGAGTCCATACTTTCTATCGGCAAGCAGATGCTGGAGCGTATTGGATTTGATGTTCTGACCGCTTGCGATGGCCGAGAAGCTTTGAGCCGGTTCCGCGAACATTCAGACATGATAGACCTGGTCATTCTGGATCTAACCATGCCTCACCTTGACGGCGAGGAGGCTTTCCGGGAGCTTCGCCGTATAAGGAGGAATATTCGCGTTCTCATGTCCAGCGGCTATAATGAGCAGGAAGTTACTCAGCGGTTCTCGGGAAAGCCTCTCGCGGGGTTTCTGCAGAAACCATATGTGTTCACGGAGTTGAGAGCCAGGATACAAGAGATACTGGAGAAATAACCTGCATTGAATTCCATAATGATATTTGCTGATTGAAGAGCGCGAATCTAATTTGATGAAGCTGTAAAAACACTGTCATACAACAGTATACAAGATAATCAATTGGTGCTGAATGATACAAAATATGCCGAATTCCTATAAAAGAGCTATATTATCTGCGTTAGATGTTTTTGAAGCAAAATTGTCACTCATACTAAACTGTTCAATAACCACTTGAAAGGAATTGTGATCAATATGAAAATAGCATCACTGTTTGCTATAATGCTGCTTGTCTCCGTAGCTTCAGCAGGACCTGAATATATGATGGATATCTCTGAAAAAGTGACCGCTGCCTTCGATCAGGAAACAAAAACATTCGCTGAAGGCGCATATGAGACTCTTCTGGAAGCTCACTCCATGATCGGAGAAGCTCAGGATGAAACGACCGATGAAAACGAACTTTTTGCGCTGGGTGCTCTTGACTGCGTGGTAATGTACAATCTCGCATGCATCGACGCCATCGATGGAAATATTGACGAGGCTTTCACATGGCTTGAGGGTTCAGTAGACGCTGGATACGGTGACCCGGACTGGATGCTTGAAGATGAAGATCTAACCAGTCTCAGGGAGGATGCCAGGTTCCAGGTAATCGTTGACGCTGCCAGTGAGAACAAGGTAAACTGTAGCGGACCATGCTCCGGCGGAGGTCCATGCTGCGGAAGCGGTGACTGCGAATAATCCGCATATCTATTTGAAAATGTATTTGAATCTTTTTAA
>DAOWAG010000105.1 GCA_030634715.1 Candidatus Aegiribacteria sp.
CAGTGAACCCCGGGGGACAAACTCCCGGGGTTTTCTCTGACACCTCGCTCGCTCATATTCACGCTATACATTCTTGA
Source organism: Candidatus Aegiribacteria sp. (assembly GCA_030634715.1). The sequence goes on from DAOWAG010000105.1 coordinate 78, forward strand.
ATACGGGAGGTATTGCTTGAGAATCAGTTTTTATCCGGTAGCGATTACAATCTCCCTGATTGTATCTGCAGTTTTGTCCGGGTGTGGCCCAGTAGCGGATGAACATTCTACGGAGGGCATAACGGTCCTTGCCGGAAATGCACTCCAATAGGGGAATGCATCGGAAGCGTTACAGCTGTACTCATCAGCCCTTGATCAGTTTCCGGATGATATAAGAATATCGTCATGGTTTTTAGGAAAAGGAAGAGCGCTCCTCACTCTGGGACGTACAGAGGAAGCAATCGCAAACGCGTCACAGGCAGTCTTAAATGCAGTAGATACCCATACCGGAGCAAGCGCGATGTTCCTTATGGCGGAAGCGGAAATCGAACAGGGTTCAATTCAGAAGGGAATTGAAACGCTAGCGAATCTTGATCAGGATAATCTTGACAGAGATGAGTCAAAGAACGCGATCGATGTACTCAGGTCAGCACTGGAAAAAGTGGACATGGATTTTCTGACTGAGGAACCGGCTACAGGATGGTCGCATGTTTTTGTACTCCTTGAACTGGAGGAAAGATATGCTGCAAAGGGTGAAAATGACAGGGCTATCCTCACCGGAATGGAGATCGATCGACTCTTTCCGGATGCTCATGCTCGATATGGTCGACCTAGTGTAGAAACGCAGGATGGTGGATTTGTGGCTCTTGTACTGCCAATTACAGGAAGTGGATCCATTTATGCCGAACGCGTTTCCTCAGGTGTAAGCCTTGCCTTTCAGAGAACGTCAGATCTTTTCAGATCGGTGCCGGAACTGATAACATTCGACTTTACGGGGAACAGTGCTGACCTTGTAAACATCGTCAACTCTCTTGGCAGTAATCCAGCCTGCCTGGCGCTTATTGGACCCCTTACAAGCAGGAACGCTGAGATAGCAGCTCACGAGGCTCAGAAGTGGAACCTGCCCATGATCACTCCCACGGCAACATCTTCAATCCTTGATGATTATGGCAATTATATACACAGACTCGTTGTCTCTCAGGGCAACGATGCAGCGGCAGTAGCCGAATACGCAGTACGAAATGCCGGATGCTCCAGATTCGCCATTATCCATATCTATACCTCTGAATCAGTGGCAAATGCAGAACAATTCAAATCCGTTGCGGAAGAACTTGGTGCAGAAATTGTAGCAATGGAGGGATATGAAACCGGCGCCACAGATTACAGAGATCAGATAAATGCGATAAAGTATCTGAATCCGGACGGTATATTCCTTCCGGTTATGGCCTGGGACGCTATTCAACTCGCGCCGCAGCTCAGATTCTATCGGGTTGATGCCCAGCTTTTCGGAACATCCGGTTGGGATGACGAGATACTGGTGGAACAGGGTGGTGAATACGTTGAGGGTGCAGTATTCCCGATTTCTTTCGGATCGGGATCCATGAACCCGGCGACAGCGCGCTTTTCCTATTTCTATGAGAGAGAATATGATTCCCTGCCGACCATGCTGTCTGCTCAGGGCTACGATACCGCTAAAATCATACTGAGCGCGTGGGAAGGTGGAGTTCCCTCCAGAGCCTCGCTGGAGAATCACCTGGAAAACCTCAATGTCTATTTTGGAGCTACCGGCATGTGCACATTGGGTAATGTATCAATTCCCCGTTCTGCTTTTCCACTGGTAAAAGTGATCGACGGAGAAATCGTCAGCATTGAATAATCCATCTGGAAATAACTGGGGTGTGGACATTGGTGGTACTACAACCATTATTGGATACATTGATAATGCTGGTTATAAGACGGTTTCCACACTTCAGACAATTCCATCAGAAGGTCCTGAAGAATTACTCACTAGAATTAACCATGTCATATCGAGCATTGATGATTCTCCGGTATCAATTGGCGCAGGAATTGCGGGATTGGTCGACAGAGAGAACGGCGTTCTCATTTATTCACCGAACCTTATTAACTGGGGAAAGTTTCCCTTTCAAGACAGACTGAGTAAGACGTTCGGCTGTCCTGCTGTCATAGACAATGACTGTAATGCGTTCGCAATTCGAGCCGTTGATTCAGAAGAAATCTCACCCGATGGACTCTCACTATTAATTACACTGGGAACAGGAATTGGTGGAACAATTATTCACCTTGGCACTATCCTTTACGGTACAGGTTACGCTGGTGAATTCGGGCATATGACAGTTGATGCTTTCGGTGAACCATGCGCATGCGGATCACGTGGATGCTGGGAAAGATATGCTGCCGCTGAAGCTCTAATTCGTTATTTCAAAAGGGCTGGAGGTGATTCGGAAAATCCGGATCCAAGAATAATCGCCCATCTTGCGAAAGATGGCAATGAAAATGCGCTGATGGCATTCAGGGAATTTGGTGAATGGGTGGGCATAGGTCTTGCGAACCTCTCCCACTGCCTCAGTCCATCAGGGATTTATCTTGCGGGAGGTCTTGTGAAAGCATTCAACCTCTTCAGTGAACATGCCAGGCTTGAGTTCAAACGAAGATGTCCGTATGAATGGAACGTTTGCGCACTCTCCTCATGCTCCGATGCAGGAGCGGAGGGTGCCGCGATAATGGGAAGAGCATTATCTCAATGATTAGTTTTCTCGTTCTAATGCTTCTTATCTCCTCTGACACAAGGGGGATTGAGAACATCAGCACGGACTCCACTGTATCACTCGCCACGCTTGAAACAATCGTGTATTCAGCCGATTCCCTTGTATTCTATCCTGATACCGGAGATCTTCTCCTGATCGGTTCCACTACACTTGACTACAGAGATATGACACTTCAATCAGATACAGTAATGTACTTTGCTGAAGAAGAGCTGATACAGGCAAAAGGTGAGACAGAGCTTTTCGACAGGGGTGAGTCTATCAGAGGTGACGGTCTGATCTACAGCCTTCCATCAAGGAAGGGTCGGATTACAAGCGCTGATTCTGAGTATGAATTCGGTTTCTATCATGGTGAGTCAATCACCAGAGTCGGCCGTAATGAATTTAACATTGTGGACGCAAGGTTCACTACCTGTGATGAGGATTCTAGCCACTTTTTCTTCTACTGCCCGGTGATGAAAGTTTTTCCGGATGACAAAGCCGTTGCCAGACCGGTTTATCTGTATATTGAAGATACTCCCGTCTTCTATTTCCCATACTGGGTCTTCCCTATCAGGCGTGGAAGGCATTCCGGTTTCACAACTCCGAAATTCGGTCAAACAACCAGAGATGGACGGTTCCTGAGAGAACTTGGGTATTATTTCGCTTTCTCAGACTACGCCGATCTCTGGATACATGGAGATATCATGGAAAAAACACGATTTGTAGTCGCCGCTGATGAACGGCACAGAATCAGATATCTCTGCTACGGAAATCTCAAAACGGAATGGAGAAGGGAATTCGAATCCAGGCGGGATAGATGGATGGTTTTCGGGCAGCACCTCCATGATTTTCCGGATGGAACTTCAGTTCGTCTGCAGGGGGAATTTCTCAGCGATAAATCTTATCTGGAGGAAACTCAGCAATCTCCGGAAGACAGAATGACCGGAGAGCTGCGATCATGGATCAGTGTTAACAGATACTTCGGCAGACTGAGCTTCCAGGCTGTTCTTGACAGAACAAGTTATCTTCATCTTGATCCCGATTCTATCCCTGATGAAGTTGTGTCAGTGCAGGAGCTTCCTGATATTCGCTTTTCTCTGCCCTCCGCTCCCCTTTTCAAAACACCAACCGATCCTCTGCTGGTGCGACCCTGGCATTCCATTTACTGGAATCTGAACGGGCATTACCTCTCCCGCGATGAAAGACTTGAAGATTCCAGAGCTACAAATTCAGCTATGAGAATCAGATCCGGACTCACAGGCTCAAGCAGATTGTGGGGATGGCTTTCTTTTGCTCCCTCTATGAATGCGACAGGGACGGTATATGACAGAGATAGACAGGATAATAATCTGCCATGGTGGCTTCATACTTCAGCTACTTTATCCATGTCAACGGATATCTATGGTATTTTCAGCACGAATATCTTTGGTATTGAAGCATTCAGGCATACAATAACTCCAGGCGTTTCCTTGCAGTGGGCACCTGACAGATTCATCAATAATGATGGTGTTGTTGAAGCTGATTCTGCTGGAAATGAATACTACATATTCTCCGATTTCGGACTTCCTTCCGGAAGAAGGGCAATCTCATTCAGCCTTCAGAACAGGCTCGAAGGAAAACGACGGGAGAATAACAGAATATCCCGTTTTGAGATCGCATCACTCACATTCTCCACTTCCGCGGATCTTGACGACAAAGAGACACCATTCTCGCCTTTGATTGCATCACTTGACCTCTCACCATTCTCAAATTTGACTGTGAGGGGAACAGGAAGCTGGGATTTCTATGAGAGCAAGCTTACAAACGTATCATTGTCCTCAAGTTTGCGGCTTTCAGGATACGACCGCACTCTTCTTCCTGATACCGGGAGCACTGAGAGGGGTCTGCCCTTGAGATTGACCCTGTCACATTATTACAGATACGGACTTGATGGAGATGATGATATCAGCAAACTTCGTGTCTCCGCATCACTGGATCTGACTCCCGGCTGGTCACTGGAATACAGCGCGTACTATGACATGTCTGGAGAGAGCTTCATTAATCAGAGTTACACCCTGAGAAGAAACCTGCATTGCTGGGAAGCTGTCTTTGTCAGACATATCTCAGATGTGGACAGTGGATTCTATTTCCGGATCAACATAATCGATGTTCCTGATATCAAAATTGAACAGCATGTAAGTAATTTCTGATTTATAAATTATTTCATGTATAATTCGTTGAAATATGTGCATTATAAATCTCATTCACCTATCGTAGCGTTTAGCGATCACCTATATAGCTTCATATTTGCCCAGATTAAAAGAAATTTCAAGGGGTTGACAATGAGTTTTACGCCTTATAGCTTTAAGTAACAACAATTGAGAGGGGGTGGACAAGTGACTAAAAAGGACCTCGTTGCACACGTTGCCGATAATGCAAGTATAACCAAGAAACAGGCTGGTGTTGCTGTAGATGCAATTCTTGATGGAATCAAGGATGCACTTGGTAATGGCCAGAAGGTTAGCCTCGTCGGTTTCGGAACTTTTTCCGTGAAGCATCGTGAGCAAAGAACGGGTGTAAATCCTGCAAACGGTCAGAAGATCACGCATCCTGCATGAAATGTACCGCATTTCAAGGCAGGAAAAAATTTGAAAGACGTAGAATATTAAAGAATTCAGC
>DAOWAG010000292.1 GCA_030634715.1 Candidatus Aegiribacteria sp.
GGGACATCTCCAGGTAAGGGGTGTTTGATGGCAACTCTCAGAGCGAGTAATATGGAAATGATGGAAACTCTATCACGGTGGCTGGAAGACAATGCAAGAGGGATTGCCAACTCCTGCAGTCTTGATTCGAAAATAAGCTGGACTGAGGAATTTCCGGTAACGGAGAATTCAATACAAGCCGTTGACTCGGTCAGATCAGCCGCGGAGTATCTCGGACTTGAAATAACGCAGCCTGATGATCCTTTTCCTTGGTCTGAGGATTTCGGTCATTTCACAATGAGGTATCCAGGTGCTCTGTTTGGAATTGGAGCCGGAACTCATTCACCATCTCTGCACAGTCCGGAATATGACTTTCCCGATGAGCTTATCACCACAGGAGTCAATGTTTTCAGGAGAATCATAGATCACTACAGCATGAAGTAGATCGAATATCCCTGTCGCCATATCAGGAAAAGAGTATCGCTGGCTGAATCGATAAGCATTTCCGCTTCTGACGGAGTTCTAACTTCTGTTCCATCTATTTCAAGAATTACATCTCCTGCCTGAATCCCGGCATGCGCTGCTCTCCCTGACAGATAAATCTCAAATACAAGAACACCCTGCAGTGATTCATCGCCAAGCGATCTTGCTGTTTCTCTGGAAAGTTCCTCAAGTACCCATCCATATTCTTCTGAAGCGAAAGAATAGGGGATATCAACCGGTTCATCCGGTTCACGTTCTCCCAGCACTACCTCAATAATCCTGTCTCTCCCATCACGGAATATCCCTATTTCAACTCGTGTACCGGACTCAATGTCTGCTATTCTGTTTCTGAACTCCGACACAGTGCTGAATGGTTCTTCATTAACTGTGAGAATTATATCTCCACGACGAAAACCATATTCCCTTGCAGGAGTATCACTCAGCACCTGAGAGATGAGTACTCCAAAAGCATTTTCATCAAGACCGAAATGCTCCGATAGAGCAGGAGTTAGCTCCTGAATAGAAACTCCGAGCCATCCTCTTTGAACATACCCGTATTCAAGGAGATCTTCCATAACATGCACTGCAAGGTTCACTGGAATGGCGAATCCGATTCCCTGATAACCTCTGTTGTTTGTTGTAATCGCCGTATTGATTCCAATCAATTTTCCATCAAGGTCAACAAGCGCCCCGCCGCTGTTTCCAGGATTGATAGCCGCATCAGTCTGTATGTAGTTCTCATAATCAGCAAGTCCTACATCAGATCTGCCAACATAACTTACTATTCCCTGGGTTACTGTCTGACTCAGAGCAAACGGGGATCCAACTGCAAGCACCCACTGACCGACTCTGAGCTCATCACTGTCACCGATTGTAATCGCTGGAAGCCCGGAAGCTTCAATATGTATTACGGTCAGATCGGTTGCTGGATCGGTTCCGATGAGTTCTCCAGAGTACTTTTCACCGTTCTGGAGCACTACTTCAACCACATCAACATCTCCAGCTACATGGTGATTCGTAAGGATCAAACCGTTTTCTGATACAATCACTCCACTGCCTACAGATGTAGTGGTATACTCCTGCTCACGCGGAGAAAGGTAATTATCAGGAAATGACGGCATTTCGGTTGTGATTGTTGTTATCGTATTAATTGTAACTACACTTGGACCAACAACCTCAGATATTTCCACGAATATGTTACTCAGAATATGTACATCAAACGGTATCTGAACTGGTTCTGTGGAAGGGTCAGCCAATCCTGTGGATGAAAATACAACGATCAATAACAGTGACAGCGCGAATACAGGGGTTATACAACTGCGATATAATGACTTCATATAATTTCCTCCTGGACAGGCAGAACAATATACTTGGCTTATGTTTCATATCTTCAAGCATAACATATATTCATTAAGGAAAAACAGGCTCCTCTATTTTGGATATCCTATAATGCTTTCAAGGGAGAAAACCAATGACGAAATATATTTATCCAGTTCTCTTCTGTTTGACATCAATCGTCAGCGCCTGCACTGGATACGCAGTTTACGCTGATGAGACCTGGTTCGGCATGAACTTCGACTACCCGCCGGAATCGGAGATAAGCTTCAGCGTTTCTGAATGGGGCAATGGAGTGGTGTTCGATATGTCCTTTTACAACGAAGACAGAGATGATTGGACACCCACCGTTGGCATGAATGAACACGGAGTGTTCTCTTCCCTTCAGTACCAGTGCCCGATGATAGAAGGTGAACCGAATCTGGAATACAGTGAGCGTTATATCTGGCAGCTGTTTGTTACCGCGATCAATTCCTGCACTTCACTGGAAGAGGTCGAAGCATTTATTGACTCTGTCAGACTTATCAACATGTACGGACTTACTCTACACGCACTTGTTGCGGACAAATCCGGAAACGCGCTAATTGCTGAAGCGGGTGAAAACGGGAATCAGATCACATATGGGCGAGACTGGATCGTGATGACCAATTTCAAAATAGCTGATACTAATGAAATCCCTGTATCTGAGATCGAGGGAGTTGGCGATGACAGGTAC
>DAOWAG010000136.1 GCA_030634715.1 Candidatus Aegiribacteria sp.
AGCTAAAACAGAAAGTATTATTATCGACTTCAACTGACCACTCCATTCTTGAAAAAGAGGAATAATTTCTAATATGAAAAATATAATATGTGCTAATATATTTACGAATCCGCTTCAAAGTGGAACTATTGTCAATTCGATTGATAGAAACTAGATAATGGATAATGTGTAAATCAATATCTTTATTGAAATGTGAGAGTCATGATTAAAATATTCCTTGCTGGATTACTCATTATTGCGGTGTTTCCGGCGCTATCATCAGATGAAGTATACCGCGACGCAGGAGCTGGAGCATTCAGTTTTCTGAAAATTGATCCTGGAGCCAGAGCAGCTGCACTCGGTGGAACAGGGATATTGAACAGCGGGAATCTGGCAGGATTCACTAATCCGGCTCTGCTCGCTTCACTTGAAACAGGCGCAATAGCCGTCGGACATAATCAATGGCTTGGAGACGCTTCACAGAACTACCTTGCCTGGAATTTTCTGGCAGGTCCCGTTACCTGCGCTTTTGGCGGTCGATTCCTCCATGTGGGAAACCTTGAGATGCGGAATGAAGCAACTTCTGAACCGCTCGATACATTTTCCGCATGGGACATGTCTTTCCATGCCGCAGGCGCTGTTCGACTCGGAATGTTTGATCTCGGACTGGGAATCAAAATAATGCGCGAGAAGATCTGGCTGGAAAGTTCGTCGGGTATCGCTTTTGACGCCGGTCTTGTATTGCATCCGATGACCAATCTGGATATAGCTGCCGCTGTGCAGCATATCGGACCATCAGTAACCATGGTTGATAACGAATTCAGACTTCCAACAACCTGGAGGGCCGGAGCCAGATATACTTTCGGGTTACCTGTGGGATTACTTGCTCTATCAGGAGAGGTAAGAAAACCGCTTGATAACAGATTCTCAGCCGGAAGCGGTCTGGAATTCACGCCAAGGAGATGGCTCAGTCTCCGATTAGGCATGAGATTCTTTGATGATTCAAGAAACCTTTCAGCGGGAATGGGTCTTTCAGCAGGAGGGTGGATACTCGATTATGCATTCGTTCCTGTAGACTATGCTATGGGAACAGTGCATCGATTCACACTTGAGCGGTCTCTTTAACTCCATGCGGATTCTTCTGACAAACGATGATGGCTATGATCAGCCGGGTCTTCTCGAACTTGAAAACTCGTTAGGAAAAACACATGAGGTATGGGTTGTCGCTCCGCTTCATCACTGCAGCGGCACCAGCCATGCTCTGGGACTTTATTCTTCGATGGAACTCAAAAGTGAAGGAACCCGCAAGTGGGCTCTTGAGGGAACACCCACAGATTGTGTAAAGATAGCTCTAATGGAGGTCATGAAGGATAATCCTCCTGATCTGCTTGTATCAGGTATCAATCCAGGTGCGAATCTCTCGAATAATATTCTCTATTCCGGAACCGTTGCCGCTGCGATGGAAGCGGCTCTCTGGAACATTCCGTCCATCGCGCTTAGTGTTCAGGTTTCAGCACACGGTGAGAAGCCTTTTTTTAAAACCGCTTCCTCTGCTCTTGATTCGCTTCTTAATAACGACATCAGTAATAATATTCCGAATGGAACGGTTGTTAATGTGAATATTCCAGCTCTTTCGATAGGTGAGATCAAGGGGTGGAGATGGACACGGATGGCACAATTCAGTGCTGATATTTCGTTCAGAGAACTTGAACCAGGCAGAGTATTCGCATACGACCGGTACAGGTCACTTCCCGTTATTGATCCTGACGGTTCAGATGTAGAAGCTGTCAGGGATCATTACATCAGTATGACCCTGCTTGATATTAACAGAACATCAATCCGCCAGCCACCGATCCTGGAGCTTACAGACGGGAGTCACTGAGCATTGTTGTTTATTCTGGCAATCATGCTCGCATCTCCGGATGCAGTCTATCTGAATCATGATGTTACACTTTACTGTTCATCTCCTGATTCAGGCTATTCAGAAGTAACTCGAGAAGTCATAATTCCCCTGACTGCGCGAGGAGTTGAGCATTACAGGGAACTTGTATCATCGTTCAGAAACACATGGGAATCACTTGAAATTTCAATCGCCGAAATAAGACACTGGAGACCTGGAAGAGGCACTGATGATGCTGTATTGAGAGAGACTCCTCACAGATCTCTTCTTCCTGACGGAAGACTTGAGAGTTCTCTAAGGGAACTTTTCGTAGAGTTTCCAGGGATTGAAATTGGTGATACACTCATTATAGAAATAAGACGGTATATTGATTACCTGCCAATGGATGATTTCTATTCCTATACATACTTCGCGGCGGCGAGAGACAGTATCAGCGCAGGAACTTTCAGAGTCTTCTGGCCCGCTGACCGGGAAATCCATATCTCTACAGATGATCTCCCTCAGCCGGAGATAACTCTATTTAACGATACAACTGTATGTTATTTATGGAGTACTTATTCCTACGGTCCGATAGCTGCCCTTCCATTCTCACAGAACACTGCCGAGTGCAGCCCTGCTGTTACAATTGCAAGCCATCTACCGGTCGAAGTAAGCGCTGGTTTGTTCACTGTTCTTGATGAAACACTCATGCAGGATTATGAACCTGCTGCTGATTCAATTCTGAAAATAACAGGTTACGAACCCGTTAATATTTCCAGATGGGTTTCAGGGGAGATTGAATACCTCAGCGGAAACTGGGGAAGAGATCCGGGATATACACCGCGTTTTCCTGTTGTGACTCTTAATGAGCATGCAGGAGTCTGTCGTGATAAAGCAGTTCTCCTTCTCTGGCTTCTCAGAAGAGCCGGACACGATCCGTACGCAATTCTTACTTCCACATCAGGAAGCATAAGGGAACTGGTCGGCTCTCGAAGTTTTGATCACATGCTTGTCGCTCTCGATGTCAATACGAATGAAGTGATGTTTCTGGATCCGGTGAACAGATTTTCGGAGGATGGATACTCGTACACTCTCAGAGACGCGGAATACCTGCCCTTAACTGCCTCAGGGAGCGAGTTGAAGATATTTCCGGACAAATATAACCTGGACTCTCTTTCCATTCAGATACGGGGCACCTTTGATGCCGATTCGGGGATGATCCATGGAAATATTAATGTCACCATGTCAGGGGCAGCAGATGAGCTTTTCAGATCAATGTTTGCAGGAGTAGCACTTGATAGTAGAACATTACTCCTTGAGATACTGTTTGGAGTGCTTCCTGGCTCAGACATCCATCTTGATGGTGATCCGAATATGACCGGTCAACCTTTATTCGTGCACGGATCGGGATCATGGGAGTGCAGTTATATAAGAAAAGATGATTCCTTCTACATTCTGATTCCAGGGCTTGAAACATTTGATCTTGTCGGATCAAGAGCATGCGCATATGTCCTTCCGGATATCCGGGATAATGTATTTATTGAAACCCCGTACAACGCTCATCTGAGATTGGATCTTACAGGATTGCCTTCAGGTTCTCCGGAAATTCCAGAGCCACATTCTTCGATCAATTACAGTATTGAAATAAACTATATTGATGAATATCTCCGAATGGATGAATTCATGTCTCTTATGCCGATGATTCCGGATTCATCTCAACTTGTTGATTTGAGATCAGGTCTCCTTTCCAGGATGTCTGGATACTTCAGAACGGTAGTATTCCGGTAATGCGGTGGTTATTAATTCCTATTCTGATTGTGTCGGTGCTATCTGCTGATCCTTCAAGAGTATCACTGTATTCTGTCTCCATTGCTCTCATGGACGATACACTCTATAAGACAATCGAGATAAGTGGCATTCAGGGAAGTGACAGGCTTCTAAGCCGAATTTCTCATGGGTTTAATCCAAAGGTGCAGTCGATCGAACTCGAGGAAGCCGTTTTCGGCTTTCCGGGAATGGAATCCGGACATGTTCCTGAATGGGCGGTTGATACATTATCAGGATCAGGCGGCTGGCCACTTTCGCACGTAGTAGCCTTTCCAGCTCTCAGGGAGGGAATGGAGATCAGATATAGAATCCTTGTTAAAGACTGGAGTGAAAACTGGCGTGATGGGCTATGGGCTGTTCTGACTCCATCGGTCAAGGGAATATCCCCTGATTCGTGCTGTTTCAGTGTTCTGGGAGACATCCCTGAAGATCTTGTATGGTCAGGTGATGGTTATTCCAGGATAGTTATTGATGATGGTTTCACGTATACCTGCGCAGATTCGGCCGGTAAGCTCTGGATTACCTCTACCCGGTCATTTGAGGATCTCTATGATTACATCCTGATTTCGGTTAATGACATTCTCACCAGACCTTATCCCCCTGATCTGAGGGAAGCAGCTCTGCAGGCAACCTCTGCCGGAGCAGACGAGTGGTCACAGGTAAGAAGAGCAAGAAGTCTTATATGTAACAGCATGGGATTGAGAGTGAGTGATAAGGGCGGATCCGTCCTAGAGATCAGGAGCATGCAGGAAATACTGGATTCAAGAGACGGAACACCCCTTGAACTGGCTATGCTCTTTA
>DAOWAG010000377.1 GCA_030634715.1 Candidatus Aegiribacteria sp.
CATTCAATTGTTCCCTTGAGTATCTGCGGAAGCAGATCCGGAGAGATGATTGACCTGAATCTTTCTTCCAGCCAGTCATCTTTTCGCGTGTTGGGAGTAAGGTCTTCCAGCCAGTAATACAGATGATAATCAATCCCGGAAGCATTTGGTCCGCTTGCTATTACTCCTGCCTCGGCTGTCAGTGTTCCTTCGACAGGAAGATCAAGCTCCTCGGAGAGCCACCCAAAGGCTATTCCTGGATAATCAAGAACATATACAGGTTCCGTTTCGCTGGAACCGACGAGAGCAATAGCGATAATAACTGTTGATATATGCATTCTCTCCAGACTTTCTTTTTATTTTATATTGGTTTGTACATTCACTTCACTATAATATACATCAGTCATCGAGCTGAGAGGAAACAAATTGTCAACTAATCATAAGCTTCTCATTATCGAGGATGATGAGTCTCTCGCTTCTCTTCTCAAGGAATATCTTGAAAGACACGGGTTCATAGTCTATACTCTTCTTCAAGGTTCCAAAGCAGTTGAATCCGTTCTTGAGAAGAAACCTGATCTTGTCGTTCTTGATCTTATGCTCCCCGATGCGAATGGCCTGGATATCTGCAGGGATTTGAGAGCCTCCTGGCGAGGTCCTGTTCTCATGCTGACAGCGATGAAGGATGATGCCGATGTCGTAGTGGGACTTGAAATGGGAGCCGATGACTATGTTGGAAAACCCGTTGCGCCGAGAGTGCTTCTTGCAAGAATCAGAGCTCTGCTCAGGAGGGGTTCTGCCGACGAGAAAGCAGAAATCATTCGAAAAGGAAACCTCCATATAGATGTTCCGGCAAGGAAGGTTGTCTTCGAGAACAGAAGGATTGATCTGACCACGACCGAGTTCGACCTGCTTGTTCTTCTTGCGGTGAGAGCGGGAAGAGTTCAGGAGAGGAGCCAGCTGGTTGAAGAACTTAGGGGTATTGATTTTCACTCTTTCGACAGGTCAGTAGATGTGATTATTTCCCGCCTGAGGAAGAAACTGAAAAGCTCCACTGAAGGAGGCGATTTGATAAAGACAGTTCGCGGGGTCGGTTATCTTCTCGCGGTACCGGAGGAATCGTTATGAGGAAATTATTCTGGAAAGTCTATTTTCCACTCGCTATCTGTGTGATCATGACACTCATTCTCTCCGTTTTCGCTTTGATAAAAATCATACCTGCTCAGCTCAATTCCTACAGGAGCAGTGTTGAGGAGTTCAGAACCTTTGTTGTTTCCTCACAGTTACATGACAGCAGCGATATAATATCGAAGGCGGAGTCACTTGATCTCGATGTCAGAGTAGTTGAAAATGTTGGTCACCTTCAGCGGATTGATCCTCCCGAAGGTTTTGTGCGTTTACCGGGTCTACCTCCGAACTACCCCTGGCGAGTTGACATATCCATTGCTCCCCGTGGAGGAGCTTTGGGTTTTTTACGTCAGAGTTTCTGGTTCATTCTTATTCTGCTTCTTGTTACAGAAGGTCTGGTTCTTTACTTTGCCCTCTGGCCAATTAGAAAGCGTCTTTCACAAGTCAGGTGGGCAGCTTCAGAATTCGGCTCGGGCAATCTCGGCGTCAGACTTCACGCAGAAGAGAACGGTGATCTGATAGATGAAGTTGGAGAAACATTCAACAGTATGGCTGGACAGATAAACAGTCTCCTTGAATCCCATCAGGAACTGCTTGGAATTGTTGCCCATGAGTTGCGTACTCCCCTTGCCCGAATGAGACTTGCTCTGGAACTGATCAGAGAAGACTCAAATGACGGTAATCTTTCAATGATCGATAGGATGGATAAAGATCTAATCGCTCTGGATATGCTTGTCACAGAACTTCTTACCTTTAACAGGCTGAAGAGGAA
>DAOWAG010000275.1 GCA_030634715.1 Candidatus Aegiribacteria sp.
CTTGAATGCGCATCGCGGGAACTGATGGAGGAAACCAATCTTGAATTAACGGACAGTCGACTGTTTGGACTGGAAACGGATATGACGGTCTATGGCGGGATTCAACTGATTGCATTTGAAGTAATCAGCTGGAAGGGTAAGGAAAAACCGGGAGATGACGCATCGGAAGTCCTGTGGGTTCCAATAAAGGAAATCCCTCATCTTGCATTCGAAGCTCACAACAGATTGGTATTAAGATTACGGAATACGATTTGACTCAATCAGTCAGCTGAATTTACGCAAGTTCAGATAGAGTCTTATCAAGAGCTTCTTTATCGTGAGTTCCGTAAACGGTTACATTTTCTACTCGCTTGAGAAGCCCCTGAAGAACCTGCCCTGGACCAACCTCGATGAAAGTGTCAAAACCACTGCTAAGCAGCTTCTTCATGGAGTCAGCCCAGAGAACCGGTGAAGTAACCTGTTCCTTGAGCAGTTGTTTGGCCTCGTCCCCGCTCCGTATAAGACCAGCTGTAACATTAGCAACAACTGGAATTTCAGGTTCGTAGAATCCAGCATCATCCAGAGCACATTCAAGACCCTTTGCAGCATCTTTCATTAATGGCGAATGCCAGGCTCCTGATACTTTCAGAGGTATTACCCTACGAGCTCCTGCAGCTTTGCACAGCTCTCCAGCTTTTTCCAGCGCATCATTTGCACCGGAAATGACAACCTGCCCGGTGGCATTCACATTCGCGATTCCAACAGGCCCAATTGACGATGCTTCCTCAACACATTTCCTGGCTTTATCCAGTTCGATACCAATAAGAGCAAGCATTCCCCCGGGATGCCTGTTTGCGCACTGCTGCATAAGCTCTCCTCTAATGCGGGTGAGTTTCGCAGCGATTCCAGGGAGAAGAACTCCCGCTGTCACCAGAGCAGCATATTCCCCCAGACTGTGACCAGCGGTTCCTTCAGGTTTTACTCCCGCGGCTACCAGCACATTCATAATGGAGATGCTGATCATTGTAATTGCGGGTTGAACATTATCGGTTCGAGTAAGAATCTCAGACGGACCATTCGATATGATATTGCTTAATCCAATAACTCCTGTCATTTCATTGATTCTGTTCAGAAAGTCAACCGCATCGGGATACTCTCTCAGATAAGAATCCATTCCAACACTCTGTGAAGCCTGACCGGGAAATAGAAATGCAAGTCTACCCATTCACTCCTCCTAGCGAAATTGATATGAAGTATTCGGAATTTCTTTTATCATAATAATCAGAGTCAAACGCAAGCCCTGATTATTCTATTGAAACATCATCACTTTTCTGGATATGAAGTAGTGTGACGATTCCAGTACAGCGAAGTAGAGTCCGGAAGGTCTTTGAGCAGGGCTCAGCTCAATTTCCAAAACATCCGGGAAACTGCCACCTGTCCAGATTGTCTCTATCCTTCTTCCGGAAAGATCGTACAGAGACAGTGTGCTGCGACCAATTCCAGTCACCTTGAATCTGAGATTCACTGATCCTCCACCTGAGAATTGAACCTCAAGGAACGTACTTCCTCCAGGATGTCCACCCTCAAAAGTAGGCTCAAGTTCCAGAAGGGATACAGATACAGGAGGCATGCCACTCATGTCAAGAACAAGTCCGATATCGCTCAGGTTGTTACTAGCACTGGACAATGCGGAATCCCGGCGCCTTGCAGTTTCACTTACCGGGAAATATCCACCGTGCGTTTGAATTGAATAATCTTCCGCGAATCGACCGGGAAGACAGATAGACTGACCCGAGGGAACCGGATAGTGTGATTCATTTGATACAAGAAGCAGAATTTTTCCGTTGCTGCTTCCTTCAAGCGCCAGGAAATTCAGAGTACTGTTCTGCGGTTGAGGTATGTACTCCCCTGCTTCAAATTCACAATTCACAGCGATTTCATCAGATAGTACCGTATAATGCCCGCTTACAAGAGCTTCAGTATAATCAGGCCCACCACCAGGCTGATTACCGGTAAGAATCGCTACTGATTCATGAATTCTTCCAACCAGATCAATATTTCCATGATCTCTGCTGGGACCCCAGTTCTGCAGTAAATCCGGATATCTCAGAGAACCATCGCTATTCATATTTCCGGATTTAAGGGCTAAATCCATTCCGTAGAAAACCAGCCCTCTGCAACCTTTTATCAGGGGAACTGTAATCATATACAGCATAGTATCCTTTGAGGCACAGTAACTTGGGAGTCCAAAAGCATGTCTGCCATATGCCTGAATATTCGCAAACACACAATTATCAATATCCGTCGTTCTCACGCCATTGTCCATCGCGGTTTCAAAACACCCCGAAAAAACATCGAATCTCAAATCATCGTAATAGTCCCAGTACAGTTCGGATTCAATTAAACAGATACCCGAAGAGTCGAGCAGAACACCGGCTCGAATCGATCTTCTTGTATTAAGTACCCTGGCCCCGGAATAGATCTCCTGACCTGACGCATAACGCACTTCCTCCAGCTCAATGAATTCAGCGAGCTCAGAAGTCTGGATAGAGTGGCTTGATTTCAGGATTCCCTCTTCGGTAATACAGAGCAGAACGTCGCTATATCGTTTATCGGGACGGTAAGATGATACTGCAATAA
>DAOWAG010000321.1 GCA_030634715.1 Candidatus Aegiribacteria sp.
GATTCTGCCGAAGAAGCCTTTCCCGGCAAGAATCAATGCACCTATGAAAGCGACAGTCAAAACATATTTGAAATTAATGAGAAATCTGTGAACCTTCCTCGGAAATTTGGGAGGTCGTGGTACGTTCAGCTTACCAAGTAAATCCTGCAGGGCTCCGAATGGACATACCCAGCCACAATAAATTCTTCCAATGAAAATACTGTAAAGCATAGGCAGGAGCAGAACCGCGACACCTATACCACCGAGAAAAATCAATCCGCCGGGAAGGAAGAGGTATTGAAAAACACCCAGCGGGCAGTAGGATCCCTGCACGAAGAAACCAAGGAAGAGAATCGAGATCGCCTGAACAATGATATGAGCGATTTTTCTATGTCGTTTATCGGTCTTCCTGCGACTGCGATATCGACTTCTCAGAAATGTGGCTACAGGGAGTAAAACAGCGGTGGCAATTATTATCAGCAGTGTTCTTCGAACTCCTCCTCCGGATGGATTGATACATCCCTCGCTTCCGCGGTAATGGGGACAGAGTCTGTCTTCTGGATCAGGGCATGCTGCTTCAGGGAGCAGACCAAGCGGACAGCCACTTGATGCAATCTGTAGAGGGTAAGTTGCTTCGGATATCTCTACTTCAGCGATCGAATCAGTCTGCTCACCAGGATTGTCACAAAGAAAGTTTTCATTGAAATCGCTGAAGAATCCGCAGCGCTGAGTATCCTCTGAACAGGCTTCGGTAGGAGATAGGCTAAGAGGACAATCGATAAGAGAAATCTCAGCATCCTCAATAGTAACCGTATCAGTAATAACAGAATCCTCAATCTCATCAATCTCTATCTCTTCAATCACCACTGCTGAATCGGTGACTTCCTCTGAAAATTCCTCGCTAATAACCGGAGCATCATCTTCCGTAATGACTTCGGGGATGTCTATTTGTTGAACACTATCAGGTGGGAGTTCCTGCTGTTCTTCTACAGGATCTTCGGTTTCACTGATTTCCGGATCTTCTTCTACTTCCAGCGAGTCCTGATCAGAACTGCTTCCAGGCTGTGGTTCAGGATTATCGCAAATAGCGTCTGCATTTTCATCGGTGTAAAGCGCGCAAGAAGGATTGTCAGCAGCACAGGCTTCCTCGGGCGGCAGACCAAGCGGGCAGAATGCGAACAGCGCTGCTGTGAATAGAATCAAAATCAGAGCAGAAATTCTCAACTTCCAAATCCTTCAAGTTAGTATGAATACTGTCGACTGATCTACATTAGTTGAACCGATAATAGAAAAACCGGTCTCCCTGGCCAAGGGGAGACCGGTTCAGAGAAACCTGACTCAGATGAAAGCTGCCTTGATCTGACCGAAGGTTGTATCCGAAAGGGAAAGAACACCGTTGAGCCTGATGTTTGGCACAAGGTTTGTTGAGTAACTTCCGTTAGCTTCACCATATAAGCCTACAACACATCGAAGACCACCACCATCCCAGTGCCATGTATACAGTGACCCAAGTCCATCGGCCCATTCAATCTCAATAATGAGATTATCCTCACCGTTATACCAGAACGGGGTATCCAGGGTGGTATCAAACCATTCGTTCGGATTCACACTGGGTGTTGTTAGTGAGGATGAAGACATAACAAGAATTCGAGTTCCCGGGATATAGTTATCGTCATAAGTAAGACCAAGCTCGTTACTTGAGCATAGCCCCATGTATATTGCGAAATCATTGAATGTACCTTGAGGCTCACCACCGAGACTCCGTATCCAGGAAAGGCTCTCAATTTCTATAGCGTCCCCGATATCACTCGCCAGCACTACCACCTGGTAGCGCATGGAGACGGCTCAATCGCCGCACCAGGGATTGTTTGACGGAACTTCCGCCGTACCGATCTCAATTGTGCTGGCAAGGCTGAGGCAAGTCAGACATGCAAGCAGAAAAGAAGATAACTTCATTTATAGACTCCTTTCCAGCGAAATTCATACTCTTACATACATCGTATATATACTTAGTTCTGCCTCTCCGTAAATGTTCCCCAAATCAATATCTGTCATGGTTTCACCTTGACATTAGCCGAGAATTTTCGATATTCCTTTTCCAACTCTGAGCGGTCCGGTAGTTCAATCGGCTAGAGCACCGGCCTGTCACGCCGGAAGTTGCGAGTTCGAGTCTCGTCCGGACCGCCACAGAGGACAATCCCTCCTTGCAGTGAACTATTTCTTTATGCGGTAATAGGCTCTGGCTCTACACCATAAACAGGGGTGTAGAAGGGAGACAGAATGAGATA
>DAOWAG010000424.1 GCA_030634715.1 Candidatus Aegiribacteria sp.
GCTGTCGTACTCGGGCTCTTCCTCCTGAGCCTTGGTCCTGAGCTTCGCATATTCGGCAGACCGCTGGGAATTCCGCTGCCGTTTCGACTTTTGCAGAGCATCCCTGTTCTCAACGGAATACGAGCCCCTTCCCGCTTTGCGATTCTTGGAGGTGTTCTGACCGCTGTAGGAGCTGGAATGGCTTTTTCAATGATGAAAGATAGATTGAGAACTCTTTTCATGTTCCTGCTCCTGTTTGAAATGACTCTGCTGACACTGCCTGATTTATCGGCTACGATCCCTGAAGCCTGTTACGATATATCCTCAGAGAGCACCGTCCTTGAAATACCGTGTGACAGAAATGTTCGACGATACGCTCTCTTCCAGACTGCTTCTGGATATTCTCGTCAATACGCTCAGCTGGCTCGGTTCCCTGACTTTCTTGCGGATATACCGGAGTTCCCCGAAATGCAGGATAATACTGATGTGATTATCTACCATAGATGGCTTTTTGAGGGCGAGAAAAGAGATTTCCACGACAGTATTTATACTCAATATTTCCCAGGATTCACGGCGGACGATTCTGTTTGGATACTTGACAGGGAGCTTGCGAAATAGAACAGTTGGACACTGCCGCAATCACTGTAAGATTTCCGGAAATGAGAGTATGAAAAACAGTATAGATATTTCAGTAATCATCCCCGCATACAACGAGGAAAACCGCATAGGAGCATTCCTTGATAAACTTGTCACGTACTGCGGAAAAAGCAGTTTTACATGCGAAGTGATAGTTGTGGATGATTGTTCAACCGATGATACGCTCAATACACTGGCTCAATATAGAGATCAATTTCAACATTTTCACGTGCTCAGGTCAGAGCGGAACAGAGGCAAGGGTTACAGCGTTAAAAGCGGGCTGTTCAAGGCAATGGGAAATTTCTGCCTCTTCATGGACGCCGACGGATCTGTAGAACCGGACGAGATTGAGAAGAACCTTGAGTACATCCTGAACGAAGACTACGATATCTTCATCGGTTCAAGGGTGTTACGTGATTCCGATCAGGTTCTGGATACGCGCTGGTACAGGGAATCCATGGGTAATGTCTTCAATTTCTTTGTGCGGCTGTTCCTGTTCAAGGATATCTGCGACACCCAGTGCGGATTCAAGATATTCAGGCGCGAAGTGATTCGGCCTGTATTTTCAAGAGTGCAGATTGACGGATTCGGCTTTGATCTGGAACTGCTTTACGTGGCACAGAGGATGGGATTCAGAATAAAGGAAGGACCTGTTTCCTGGCATCATGTCGATGGAGGAAAAGTCAGATTGCTGAGGGATTCCATCGTTATGTTCTTCAATATCCTTCAGGTCAGAATCAGACACCGAAAGTTTTCCCTGTAAAGTATCCAGCAGTTTAACCCGTATCCATCACGCAGTAACTGCAGTTCTGTGGTTTCTCACCGGTCAGTGTCATTCGAGCCTCTTGCCGTGGAGGAATGAAAATAATATATAGTAGATAGGTATGTATTTATGACCAACCATGGA
>DAOWAG010000289.1 GCA_030634715.1 Candidatus Aegiribacteria sp.
AGCGGGTGGCGGTATTGAAAGACCTTCAGACGTATACGGATACCCCATACCCATCAGTCACCAGTGGTGGAACTGGGAGAGCGACCCTGGTACAGACGAAGAGAAGTACAAATTCATGTGGGGAAAAAATCCCGATTTGAATGGTCTTGACAGTGGACCTTCGTACATGTCCGAATGGACAGGTAATCCCAACGCTCCGGATGCCACGATGCCGCAGAATCCGGGACCATTTCCATTTGTTTACGATTCCCCTATACAAATAGGTTATCCTGTCTTTGACTACAGATTCCTTCAATCTGTGGGGCCTTTGGAACTTGCAGATGGAGATACTCTTCACATTATAGGTGGCTGGGTTGCCGGTAGAGGCCTTGATGGCCTGCGGATGAACGCAGACCTTCTGCTGGACGCATATCATCGCAACTCCATATGGGGTCAGGGCCTGGGAGTAGAATCCACTGAACCGGTTCATGTAAACAATATCCAGCTCTCCCCAAATCCCATGACCGCAGGGGGTGTGGTGAATTTCACGCTGAGTGAGCCTGGAAGAACAATTATTACAATTTACGATATTTCTGGAAGATCGGTTGAAACCATTCTGAACTCAGAGATGACTGCAGGAAACCATTCAGTCAACCTGAATACTACAGAAATGGGCTCCGGAGTATACTTCGCAAGAGTTCTTTCAGATGGCAGCAGTGCCGTGGGAAGGTTCGTTGTACTGAAAAGATAAACTCAGGCAGGATGTTTCACCGAAATCTTTGCGTATTTCGGACCGGATTTATCGAATGAGCAGAAGAAAATGATTCATCTATTAATCAGGATCAGTCAAGGGATGCTCAGCATCCCTTGACCCTTTTCAAATTAAATTGATGTCATCTGGAGTGAGATCGATACCGACTGGTGCTCAGGGGGCATTGCAGTTAAACTCTGTAATTGTTCTCCTTCAGGATAAGCCTGCCTCCTGCTTTTATTTCCGGTGACGAGCATATCAGTTTCCATGGGTGGAAAACATTCCTGATCTTACCACCCATATGTTCGTTTTGACCGAAGTACAATGAAAAAGAACCGTTCATATCACCCGCCAGCTCCGGCAATATTTCTCCGTCCCTGATTCCGCTGTTCAAGCCGAAAATGACCATGCTGATAGTACTTCCATCAACACCGAATTTATCCAGTCTTGATTGAAGCTCCTCAAGCCCTTCGTCAGCCTTGGCTTCCGTTACAATGTTGTTCTCTATTTTAAGTCTTACTCCCTTTATACCATCGACAACCGCAACATCACAGAAGATATCACCATTAATGCTGTTGTCTTCCGGAATGACGTCAAGCGAACCGCTTGGTATGGAGAAATCGACTTGTTTATTGCCGCCTGAAGCCGATGAAAATGGACCGGCATTGATAAAGAACTTATCTCTGCTCAGTTTAACGCTTAGCTCGTTGTGATGGCTGCTGAATATCCTCAGGGAATTATTCTTCAGAAGATAATCCGCAGTATGCTTCATTACGGAGTAATCCTCGCTTTTCAGTGATGCAACGTCCCAGTACATCTGGAGTCTCTCCATTATCTTCGAATCCGTGAAGAAGTCCTCCTCGAACTGAAATATCTTAAAGTGGGCGTATCTCATTTTGTCATTCATTAAAAACTCGTGCTGGGTATTGAAAATGGTATCGCTTACGGTCTTGACCCTCTCCTCGGGAATTTCCGCTAGATTGGGACCAGGACATTTTCCGATATTTATGAATACAGTCAGCCACTTCATCTTTTCGGACTTGTATTGTTGATCAAGCTGTAGCTTGTCGGTGGGCAGGGAGGACCAGAAATCCTGGATAAGATCAGTACTGAATAAATCAGACTGGTATTCCGCACCGATATTGCGTAATTTGGTAACGAATTTCTCGAGATATTTCGAGGTGTTATCTCGATATCTCAGTAGTACCTTATCGTTCTGGGTGATTTTCAGGCAATCATCCACGATCAGGTCAATGCAATCATCTATCTTGTTTTCCATTTCCGTGAACTGAAGTTTTTCAAGATAAGCACAGCTGAAAGAAAGATCCAGTTCATCATTTTCTTCTCCTACATCACTAAGGATCAGGAAATGCTCGGCCGTTGCACGAAAGAACTTCTTCACAATTCCGTGTACCTGTTCAGTGCGTACGATCTCGGCAAGACCGCGTTTCTCGAGCTTATTGAGGTAATACGTAGCCAGCTGTGCAAAGATCCCCAGAACCTTGGCAACGCCTGTACCGGAATACTCCTGTTTCCTGAGAAGATTAAGAATGGCGTATGCATTCTTGTTCCCCAACAATAGAAGATCCTCGTGATCGGATAAAATTCGCAGCCCTTTCATAGTCCTCCTTGGATCGTACAGTACATATTTTAGCATCGATGTAGAAGCTTGTCAAATATGTGTGGCTTGATATTTCATTATGTCGTATCTATTATAAATTAGATAAAATAATTCTAGAAAGGAGGAGCATATATTTTCAATGTTTCAATACCATTGCTCAATGTCAATGGAAT
>DAOWAG010000306.1 GCA_030634715.1 Candidatus Aegiribacteria sp.
AAACCTATCCTGTATGTGCCCGGCCTTTCAACCATATCCGATGTTGCCACTATAGCGAGCCTTACAATTCTCGGGAGAGTTGCCAGAAAAGTTGCCGAATATCAGACTTCACTCCTTGTTCCCAACTGCGATCCAATCGTATACACTGTGGCAACAGAATCAGTAAAGCAGGCGTACCTTGAAGCGGGACGCCCTGACTCGTACGATCCGGATTCAGTCTTTTTCCTTACCACAAGCCAGTTCGCGTTTGTTGCGGGTGTTAACGGTATTATGATGAGGGAAAGACCTGCTACTAATTTCTATCTTGGCATGTTCTGGGCTGAATCACTGCTTCTAGCCGAGACAGGTTCACTTTCCGGAGCAATCCAGATCGCCGGAACCGATGCTGTGACGCAGCTTCCATTCTTTATAACAACCTGCGATTACACTCTTATCGGTGAAGAACTATATGCCGCCAGCGCATACCTCGGAATGGAACCCAAGCAGCTCGGAGCCGTCAAGGGGCAGGATGCCTGTAAAGCTGTTATCATGATTCTCTTGGTTCTTGGTCTTATTCTAAGCACTATCTACGTTTTCACAGGCAACGAAAGCTTCATGTTCCTTCGTAACATGTTACTTTCAGGTGGAGCCGGCTGATTTTGCCTGATCTGCTTGTCCCGCTGTTCAATCTCCCTGAAGTTGAGAATGTAAAGGGCATCTGGATCGGGAAACCGCTTGCGCACCAGTCACCCGGAGTACTCTCATTCATAAAGGAGAATTTCAGTGAAGGTTGGGAAGCAGAGACCAGAGTCGGGCTTTCTTCAACCCCTCCAACAGTACTTATTGCCGCAGAACAGGAAACAGGGAAGATAACAGGCTTCTGCTGCTGGGACTGTACCGCAAAAGGTTTTCTTGGTCCGATTGGTACCCTGGAGATCGATCGGGGCAGAGGTATCGGCAGAGTACTCGTTCTTTCATGCCTTAGAAGCATGAGGGAAGCGGGTTACGCATACGCGATCATCGGTGATGCCGGTCCTGTTCCTTTCTTCAGGAGTATATGCGATGCTAGAGTAATCGAGGGAAGCACTCCGGGAATTTACGGAAATCCACTTAGCTGAAGCAAATACTTCGTTACAAGTTTAAGAAGTGTGGTACGTTCCGACTAGAAGTCTGCTCCCTACCACGTCCAGATGAGTTCGAGTGATGAGGTCAGGTTGGAGCCGTTTTCTCCGGAAACATGATTTTGATTTCTTATCCATGTATTCTTTACTATGCCATGAGCCTCCAGGAAATCTACCGGATACCAGCTAAGGTGAAATTCAGTTCCTGTCGAGTATTCCACAATACCGGACGGAAAACTCCCACCTGTCTGCACCGAATCCGGCCAGCCTTCCTGAACTGTACCTTCACCATGTCTGGTATGATCCAGAGTGATGGACGCCAGAAGAGGCCAGAGAGCTGGAGTTCCGACTGAAAGCGTGATCCTGTCCGCATCAGGACCAAGTCCTGATCCTATGATCGAACCATCATGCAGGTAGTAGTTGCGCGGCTCACGTTGACTGTAGACGTACCTGTCGATTCTGGTGTACTCAGCCACGGTGCCCAGCTGCAATGACGGCAGGAAAGTTGAGATGCCTGCTGTCCAGGCCAGCTTGTTCGGTCTGTTGTGAGTATTCTCATACTGAATATCGTCAATAAGCAATTCTCCGTAAGTTTCTACTCCGTTCAGAGGCTTCCATGCAGCGTCAAAAGCCAGGAACGCATTGTCGTCAACACGCTCATTCCACTGAACAGGATACCACGGAATAACAGGATTCATATACGCGAAATCCAGTCCGCTCGCTTTGAAGAGTATTGATTCGCTCAGGCCGACTCTAAGATTCGGGAGGGGTTTTATATCGAGTCGATGGGAGGTCAGATAAGTTCCGGAATCACTGTTCACTGTAGAAGTGAAACCTGTGAATTCCAGGATATTCCAGAGGCTGAATCCCACCTTCAGCATATCGAGTGGAGGGCTGTTGTCTGAGATAATCAGCTGAGTGAATCTGCCTGGCCCCCATCTCTGCGGAATTCTTCCGAAACTGATCGAGATCGTCTCGTGATTCCATCTGAGGTATCCCCAGTCTACGTATAGATGCCTTCCCGGTTCTGCGCCTTCATGGAATGGGGTGAAATAATCAGGTGGTTTCTCATCAGAACCTGTCCAGATCGACAGTCTTTCATCCATGAAAAGAGATGGAAGGATATCTACAAAAATCCTCCCGGTTGCTCCGCATCTCGTTTCTAAAGCATCTTCCGAATGGAGGATTTCACCTGCGATTGTTCCCTGCGCAGCCAGCTTGAAACTGTTCTTGCCGGGCAGATTACCAGGAGGAAGGCTTCTTTCGTAAATGAATCTTCCGATTCCCTCAAGTTCATCTTTGGATA
>DAOWAG010000249.1 GCA_030634715.1 Candidatus Aegiribacteria sp.
CCTGGCGTTATCAATCACAGTAACACTCGTGCCCTCTCTTGTGACACGAATGGTCAGTACAGCCGGCTCGCCTTCGACGGACTGGCAATTGCAAAGTACAGGATTGAACGTAGCATTTCCCTCGTTCCTTATCGGAAGAAACACCGCTTGAGCGCTTACAAGAACAACACTGTCCCTGTCCGCTAGAAGGCTGTGTTCATTACCATCCCATGATTCCGGGTCGTGAAGGTAGTACCGGATGTTGTCAACGAAATCCGTAAGAGATACCGGCGCCAGATCTTCTCCTATTTCGTTGCCCACCAGCAGATAGAAATTATCCGGATCCATGTCCGCTGAAAGGTCATGGAAATTCGGGTATCTTATCACAGGCATACAGGTAAGAGCGGGATGTTCCGATCCGTTCTGATAGCTGTGAACCTGAATGGTCATATCGGAAATATTTGGTCCCCAGCATGAACCGGAGTAACGTCCCGTATCTTCCCAGGTTACATTGACCACATCAAGTCCGTGAGCACTGGCCATTTTTCTTACATTCTGGTCCCAGAGCATCTCAGACACTCTTTGCACCACTTCCTGGTAATTCTCGCCTGCTGATCTGCCCGGACAGAAGTATCCGGTAGCAGTTACGGAGAGAATCATCAGTGATGTCATCGCATTCAGTAACATTTTCAACCTCCTTTGATGTTTTCAATGCTTGTACATATCCGCGCCGCAAGTATTCCATTAAACATGCTATGATGATCTTTCCAGATGGCATCTTTTCGTGAGGTTGACAGTAATACACAATTGAGATAATTAATTGTTGTACAGTTAATTCATTAATTGGAATGTGTATTCCTATGCAGGGAGGTTAGAATGAAGGTGGGACAGCTTTTCAACGATGATGACTTTCTTCTTGATCCTGAAATGATACCCTACTATGAAGAAGTTGACCTTAAAGATGGCCAGGTAATGGTATTTCAGGGAGAACTCACGACAGATCTCTTTATCATCGCATCCGGAAAACTGGAAGTTGTGGAAGGTTCAGGAGATACAGCAGTTCGGCTGGCAATGCTCACAGACAACGATGTGTTCGGGGAGGTTGCGTTCTTCGATGAAGACGAAAGATCGGCAACAGTAAGATCGCTCGGTTCATCGACGCTCCTCAGAATGACACGAGAGCATTTCGCAGATCTGTCAGTTACCAGGCCTGAACTGGCAATCAGGTTTCTGATATCCCTGGGAACACTGGCTTCCGGGAAGCTCAGAAGGATTGACAGGATGATTGCTGGGATCACTGGAGACAGGAAAGTCATTGATGACAAGGAGCTTAAGAATCTGATCCGGGAGATAAAAAAAGCTATGAAGGAACCTCGCAAGGGAATTTTCAAGTAACTCTCAAATCGGACAGGTTCTTTTCAATATGGAAAACGAAAGCGGCAGGGAGCAATTCCCTGCCGCTTTCTACGAACTTTAAATCCTACAGAACGTTGAACAGTCTCAGTGCGGATATAGTCTGGTATTGTATGGACGTAATCTCAGCACCGTCCGTGAAGGTGGTATCTACGTAGAACTGGATGAAATATCCGTTTGAAAGCTGTCCGAAGTAGAAGTCCTTTTCTGAAATCAGTACCGAATCAGCCCAGCCCGGGGAACCGGGTTCAGGCGCTACATCACCAAGTGCACCAACAGGACAAAGAGCAGTGTGCCTGCCTTTGGGGTACTGAGAAGGATTGTGGTCTCCGGAGTAGAAGTACAGCTGGCCGTTCGCTTCAGCAATGTAGATGTCCTGGTTGAATGAGGGCAAATTCGCCGCACCTGTACCTGCCCCTTCTCCATCATCGTAGAAGATGATTCCATTTGTGGGACTGTCTATTCTCATATCGAAAGGACCGATAATAAGAGCCGCTTGCGTATCTACTTCATTTGAATTGTCGGAGGAATAATCAACTCCTTTTGAAGCTTTTACAAAATAGTACCGCGTACTCTCAGCTATTTCAGTAAGAGTCGTGTCCGTGGTAACGTTTTCATGCCAGGTTCCGGGACTGGTGCTGGACCAGTAGACGTGATATCCATCTACTTCCACATCCAGAGGATCCCAGTGAAGAACCACAGTGTCTCCCTTGGATTCCGTTTCGTTCACCGTCAGGTTCTGAACGACAGGCAGGGTACCAGAAGGGGAGGCTGGTTCGGTTGAACAGCCGACCATAACAATCAGAACTGCTGCCGCAAGTGCTGCGTACTTCATTAATCATCTCCATTCGTTGATGTATTTATAACAAGCACAATAAATAAGAATATTTACCACTTGCCATATAGTGTACATTTGTTTACATATCATATATGAAACATTTACTGATATCACTTAAGAGCTGGTATTCATTTCGTAATGGAGTCGACTCTCCTGCCTCTCTTGCAGCGGTACTCGCTGAGAAGGGTTTTCGTGGTGGAGTTCTGGCTGACAGAGATGTGGTAACCGGTCAGCTGGAGTTTACCGCTGCCTGCAATAACGCCGGGATAAAGGGTATCTACGGGGTGGAACTCATTATTAATGAGATGAAATTAACCTTTATGACATCACCGGGAGGCTGGTCAGATCTCTGCAGGCTTGTAACATCTGTTCATACTCCCGAAAGGATTTCCCTGAAGGAAGCGTTTGCGGACAGTCAAGGGCTTATCGCGATCACAGAGAATCCTGCTGACGCGAAAACACTGCGGAAGAAGGAAGGATTTCAAGGTGGAATTCTTGTTGCGGTATTTCCGGAATGCATTACGGGAAGGAATCCGTCTGAAGCGGAAATAGATATTCTGGAAGCCGGTTTCGACCCGGTTGCCTCATGGCCGGTGATGTTTTCTCATAAAGAGAGACTTGAGTCTCACAAC
>DAOWAG010000111.1 GCA_030634715.1 Candidatus Aegiribacteria sp.
GAACCGGTTCCGGAAAAAGCATCGTAAACAACCCTGAGACCGCCCTGCCGAAAAACATCTTCATCCAGGTACTCCAGAACTGTCTTGGTATAGTCTCGAAGCAGATCATCAGTCGATACCGATCCTGCCGCCCTGGAGGGACTGATCTCTGTTTCAATCAGTTCCTCGATCAATCTGGTAGTTTCATCTCCGGCAGGTCCACCGTGAGAAGAAGAGAATTTGATACCATTATACAATGGCGGATTGTGGCTTGCAGTAAAGTTTATCACTCCACCATGTCCACCGATCCTACAGGCATGAGAGAGAACTGGAGTTGGAGTGGGACGATCAGCAAGTACTACATGAAAACCGTAATTTGACATTCGTAAGGCTGTGGCTTCTGCAAGTTCAGGTGAGAGAAATCGGCAATCTCCACCCGAAACAATACTTCTATGGCCCTCTTTCTGAAGAAGGACTGCAATTGCGTCAACGACACGATTTACTTTTTCCCATGTGAATTCCTTCGCAATAACTCCGCGCCAGCCGGAGGTACCGAATTTTATCTTCACTACTCACCTTCCCGAAAAAATAAAAGTGCCCGCTGAATTGTTTCATCGTGAGGTGTCATGGCTATGTAGAACGTTTCCCTGTCGAAGTTTCGAGCAGCAATTTCCGTGAACAGAGCTCTTTCGATGTAGTATAGATTTTCTTCAAATTCTCCGGAGTCCCATTCGAGATCTTCTTCATACAGAAATTGCCTGAACTCAGCCAAACATACGCTATCAGGCCAGAATTCAAGTGATATTTCATGGTCAAGAACGTAATTATTCGCAAATCTAAAGAACATTGATCCGATGATCAGGTCTGCAGGCAGAGATCCGATGATTTCAGGAGATTCGATGGTGATGTCAGGAAGAATACCCCAGTCCGCTAGGCTGTCAGCCTCTACACCATTCATGAAATCGTCGGACATAGTTCTGTCAATATTTCTTCCGTCTGGTGTGAAATATCTCGCGGTAGTAAGCTTGACTCCGTAATGTCCAAGATTTTGAAAATCACCAAGATCTATCAATGTTTGAACGGATCCTTTTCCAAAAGTTCTACTCCCGATAAGAGTGCCGGCACCATGATCCTGAATCGCTCCCGCCAGAATCTCGGAAGAGCTCGCACTCCCTCCATCAACGAGAATGACAAGTTCTCCATCGAAAACGATCCCCTTTGCGGTGAAATACTGGTGCTCTCCGACCGCGTTCCCTCTGGTGGAAACAACAAGTGTTCCCGCAGGGAGGAATAAATCGGCAATCTCAACTGCTGCTGAAAACAGCCCCCCCGCATTTCCCCGCATATCAAGTATCAGATATTCAGCGCCCTGCTCTATAAGGTCCTGAAGAACTGATCTTACTTCCTTGGAAGATTCTTCTCCAAACCTTGATAACCGAATAAAGCCGGTAGTATCATCAATCATGAATCCGGCGGAAACCGATGGAAGATCAATAACATCTCTTACTATCTCGAATTCAAGGGAATCTGATGAACCGGGTCGGACGACCGTGAGATCTACCGTACTTCCTCTTGGTCCCCTTATCTGCATCACCGCATTATCAGTTGTGATTCCTGCTGTCGAATTTCCGTCAATCTCAACGATTCTGTCGCCTGCATTCATGCCTGCCTGAAACGCCGGAGTTCCTTCGAGTGGAGATATCACTGTGAGCCAGTCATCCCTTATTCCAATTGTAATCCCGACCCCCTCAAAGGAACCTGTCAGCTGTATCCTGAGATTTTCGTAATCATCCGGGTCCAGAAGAACACTGTTTGGATCAAGGGATTCCAGCATACCTCTTAGAGCTGCTTCGATCAATTCAATTGATTCAACCGGATCAACATATGTTACAGCAGTTCTCGAGAAAACATCAATGAACAGTTCAATTGAGGAATTCGTTGAAACCGAGTCATACGCAACCGCGGAGGGAAGAACTATTAGTCCGCCGGCAAGTAGAAGACCAGCAGCGAGCATCACAGTCACCCAGCCTGGCAGAAACTTTTTCATTTATCCTTCTCCTCCATCTTTATCGATCATTCTGAAATCAGACTGATCACTTTACTTAAAATAATCTCATCCTGCTGAGCGGGATTCAACATCGCGTCCACTACAAAGAACCTGTCCTCAGATTCTGCCAGATCAAGATAAATCCGTCTGACACGCCTGTGAAAAGCAATATCCTCAAGTTCAATCCGATCGCGTTTCCGACCTTGCCTCATAAGCCTTCGGAAGCCTTCCTCCGGGTCAATATCAAGTAATATTGTCAAATCGGGGATAAGACCTCCGGTTGCAAGCAGATCCGACTCCTTCACCGCTTCTGATGGAAGTCCTCTTCCACCGATCTGATAGGCAAATGTTGCATCGGAGTACCGCTCACAGATAACAAGCTTCCCCGCTTCAAGCGCAGGTCTGACGACCAGTTCAACATTAGAGGCTCTTGAAGCCAGATACAGCATCAGCTCGGTTAAGGGAGGTACAGTAAGATCAGGATCAAGCAGTATTGATCGGATTTTCTCGGATGCGTAAGGACCGCCAGGCTCACGGGTATGAATAACTTCAATACCACTCTTCTTAAGTGAATCGATCAAGGTTAAACACCTTGATGATTTACCGGCTCCCTCAACACCCTCAAAGGTGATGAAACGACCTGTAGAACCCCCTGAACCTCTATCCAAGATCTGTTCTATTTCTTGGACTTATTCTCAGAAGTCGTCTTTTCCTGTTTCTTCTGTGCAAACTCAGCAATAAAGTCCTCGGTAATCCTTCTACACTTATCATCGTAGTACTGAATGGGAGGAGTTTTGAAGAAGTAGGATGACGGAGCCTCGACTGCTCCGGAAAGTCCATTGTCCAGAGCAAGCTTTGCACATCTGACAGCATCGATGATGACACCAGCAGAATTGGGGCTGTCAACAACTTCCAGTTTGGCTTCAATAGTCAGTGGCACTTCACCAAAACTGGTACCTTCCATGCGGATATAGCACCATTTCCTGTCATCGAGCCAGGGTATGTAATCGCTTGGACCGATATGAACGTTTCTTGGTTCAAGTCCTCCTGGAAGTTGTGAAGTTACCGCGTTGGTCTTGGATATCTTCTTGCTTTCAAGTCTTTCGCGTTCAAGCATATTTAGGAAATCGGTGTTACCGCCGACATTCAGCTGATATGTCCGATCAAGCCTTACACCTCTGTCTTCGAAAAGGCGAGTCATGACTCTGTGCAGGATTGTAGCCCCAACCTGACTCTTGATATCATCACCGAAAACGGGAAGCCCCTTGTCACGGAATCTCTTCTGCCAGTATTCCTCACTTGCGATAAATACGGGAATGGCATTGATAAACGCGCAACCGGCTTCAAGTATCTGTTCAACGTACCATTTCGTAGCCTCTTCACTGCCTACTGGAAGATAGCTTACAACAACATCCGTTTTTGTCTCTTTGAGAATGCCAACAATATCAGATGTGGGACCGGGCGCTTTTACTATAACTTCCTTCAGATACTTCCCAAGACCATCATGTGTCATGCCGCGATGTACAGGAACACCTATTTCAGGAACATCGCAGAGTTTGACCGTACAGTTGGGATCAGCGAATATCGCTTCACTGAGATCCTTACCAACCTTGGTGACATTAATGTCAAACGCGGCAGAGAATTCAATATCATTAATATGATATCCACCAAGATTGACATGCATAAGACCGGGGACCTTCTCATGATCAGCAGTTTTTCTATAGAACTCCACGCCCTGAACAAGACTGCTGGCGCAGTTTCCAACTCCTATTATTGCTACTCTTACTTTTTTGGACATTCATAGCCTCCCTGAAGGGATTAAAACAAAATTGCAGACGAACTTTCGGGATTATTCCTCATCAGTTGGAACTTCCCTGCCGTCCCTGAATACTTTTACCATTCTCTGACCGGCTGTGAACCATGTTCCCACAGCTAATATGGCCAATGCAAACACTATAGCCTTTGTGTCCCATAATCCCGAGACAACAAGACCCATTATCAGCAATATGAGCCTTTCTGTTCGAGTGACAAGTCCCACAGAGCATGAAAGATTCACTCCTTCAGCTCTGGCTCTGACATAACTGACCATGTACGAGCCGCCAAGCGCAGCAGGCACAAGGTAAACCAGCTCAGGATGAGCATTTCCCGCTTTTCCTGCAAGAATCGCAGCAAACAGAAATATCTCGCCAATGCGATCACAGCTGGAATCAAAAACTGCTCCAGCTTTACTCTCTATACCCTTCTTGCGTGCGAGTTCCCCATCCACAGCATCAAGAATGCTGCCGATAATGAGAACTACGACACCGGTAATATACTTTCCGTCCCAGACAAGCCACGAGGCAACTACTGTAAGAAGAAGACCAAGTGCAGTAACAGCAAAAGGACTTATCCCTGTAGCAATCAGCAGCCTGATAACAGGAATCAGTAGTTTTCTACCAGCGTTTCTAATATTTTCCAGGTTCAAATAACCTCCTGAGAATCGTTCTGTAAAAGCATTGTAAAATAGGAGCGGGAGCGGGAATCGTCAATCAAAGTAATCCTCATGGAGTTCCTTCCCGCCAACAACAATTGTGATCTCTCCCCGCACCTTTCTCTCACTAAATCGTCCGATAACATCGGAGATATTTCCGCGAATATACTCCTCGTGCACTTTTGTCATTTCCCTCGCGACGCAGACAGGACGATTGCCAAAAATCCCCTGCATCTCTCCCAGGTACTTCTGAAGATGATGAGGACCTATGAAATATACAATCGAACCGATATAAGGTGACATCTCTTCAAGTCTTTTCTTTCTGGCGCCGACTTTTCTGGGAAGGAAACCCTCAAATGCGAATCGGTCTACCGGGAGACCTGATCCGACAAGCGCAGTGGTAACGGCGGTTGGACCTGGAATAACTTCAATCTGGAATCCTTCCTGCAGAGCAATTCTAACAGCTTTGAACGACGGATCTGAAATACCCGGCATACCGGCATCCGAGACAAGAGCGACTGTCAGTCCGTTTTCAAGGAATTCTTTTAACTGGGGAAGCCTTCCGGCAACATTATGATCGTGATAACTGTACAGCCTTTTCGTTTCAGTTACGAATTTTGCCGTCCTCCTGGTGTCCTCGGCAAACACAACTGATGCGTTC
>DAOWAG010000272.1 GCA_030634715.1 Candidatus Aegiribacteria sp.
GCCTACTACGAGAATTTCGGCACCAATGCATCACCTGTATTCAGCGGTTTTGAGTACCTCGAAAGTAACGGGTCCGATATTGATATCTATTATGGGACAAGACTCGGGGTGAATGACTGGGACGAAGACGGTCTTCTTGATCTTATAGTGAGTGATTACAATGGCTGGATTTATCTGTATCATGCCCTTTCTACAGGGATCGAAGATGAAGCAGGCACCGGGTCTGATTCCAATTGTGAATTGATCATATCCGGAAGCCCCACAAACGGTTACTTCAGTGTGGGCATTCTTCTTGATGCAGAAAGCGATGTGCAGTTCCGGGTATACTCCACCGACGGCAGGATTGTATCCGAATCCGGAACCGCTCAGTTCACTGCCGGTGAGCACGCTTTTGGCTTCGATATTTCCGGTGAACCGTCCGGCATATACTTTGTTCAGATTGATACTGGAAGCATAATCCTATCGGAAAGCGTGGTTCTGCTTCGATAACGGATTAAACGGGATTAGAAATAGCAGGATGTAATGTTAAGGACCTTTCTGTGTCTGTTTACAGCAACATTTTCGGTCTATGCAGCCGTCGGCAGTTTCAGTGCTGCCGGCGTTCTGTACTGTGGCGGAAGCAGGATAGATGTTGGAAGTTATGCCGCTCCACTGGCGGTGGACTGGGACGGAGATGGAAATAAGGATCTGATCTGCGGCCAGTTTGATGGAGGATACATCCGATACTATCCGAACACCGGTACTAATGAGTCACCGGTTTTTAATAATTTCTTCTATCTTCTTGATGGCGCAAATCCAATTTCTGTTCCCTACGGTTGATGCACCGGTGCTACAAATCCACAGGCTGTGGACTGGAATAATGACGGCAGACTGGACATTATTCTTGGAGACAGACTCGGCAGTGTCAACTACTTCAGGAGACTCCCTTCAGGCAATACATTTCTGACGGGAGAGCCCCCTGTTGAAGTTGACGGACGCCCGATTGACATGGGTAATAACTCCGCTCCATCTGTGATTGACTGGAATAACGATGGTCTGCAGGATCTTGTTGTCGGAAGAGTTGAGGGCGTTCCGGCAGGGCTCTATCTTTTTGTCAATGAAGGGTCCATGGGTGTTCCGGTATTTCCTTTAACGGATTCAGTCTTATGCGCCGGTGAGCCCATTCAGGTTTATAATTCTTATCCTGATTTTGCGGATT
The DNA here is from genome assembly GCA_030634715.1 of Candidatus Aegiribacteria sp. The sequence goes on from DAOWAG010000272.1 coordinate 1,199, forward strand.
TGACCGGTGATGGGCTTCTCGATCTTGTTCTGGGTTCATCCAATGGCAAGATAGCCTGTTATGAGAATGTCGGGACTGCAGATGCCCCGCTGTTTGAGAGTTTTACGTTTCTAGAGGCTGATGGCGAAGAGATTAACTTCTATTCTTACATAAGACCATCCGTGTGTGACTGGAACGAAGACGGATATCCGGATATTCTGGCTGGAGATTACACAGGGTTTATCTTCCTGTTTCTCGGGAATGACGGGACTGGTATCGAAGGTGATGATTTAAGCGGAAATCCTGAGGTTCTTTTTCGCATTGTCGGAAATCCAGCATCCGAAACAGTTATCGCGGAAATATTACTTGAGAACCAGGCTGACACTGAACTCAAGCTTTTCGACATGCAGGGAAGACTTCTATCCACGCTGGATGCCGGAATCCTTTCAGCAGGTATTCATTCGCTTGAGATGGATATATCGTCATTATCTCAGGGAACAGTCTTCCTCGTATGCACTGCAGGAACTGTTCGGTTAAGCGAGCCGGCTGTAATTCTCCGATGACTACCTGAGTATAACCAGCCTTCTTGAAGTCTCGCTTTCCGCTGAAAATCTGAGGAAGTAGATACCAGGCGAAAGGTCGGAGACATCCAGATTCACTGTCGCGTTTATCAGTGATGTCCCGTTCATTTCATAAACAAGTCTTCCGGAAATGCTATACAGACCAAGTGTCCAATCCTGCTGATATTCCGAGAACAGATGAACATTGACAGTTTCATATGAAGGATTGGGGAAGGGTGATCCCATCGGTGAAGCCGGTATAGGGGATCTACCTGAAATCCCCGTATATCCTGTGTAGGCTCCTTCAATTGTGATGTCGTCAATAAAGAAACCAATCCCTGTATCACCGTCATTATCTGTTTTGAACCGGAACTCGACCTGAATACCTGTTCCCGCTTCATACATGGAGAGATCAAACGAATAAGGTACCCAGCCTGTCCCGATTCCCTTACCCTTCGAACCCAGAGCTCCGCCTGATCCAATGAATGCAAGAGTATCCGCAGTACCAGCATCAAGATCATGGATAATCAGATAAATGCCGTCACTGCCATAGATTGCCACATCAAAAGTAGTCCAGAACTCAATCGAAGCTTCCGGTGCCAGAGTCAGCTCAGGGGAGAGCAATCCGCAGTTCATGTTATTCACATAGCCACCAGCATCCCCGCAGCGCCATGAATGAGAGGGTGAATGGCTCTCGGAGTCAGTGATATTCCACATGTCATTCGTTCCGGAATGCGTCCAGCCCGCTGCACCGGATTCTACATCATTTGAAATTCCGGTTTCACCTACAGTAAGTCTCAGGGTATCCTCTGTAGCATATCCTGTGGTCTCCGAAAGAATATCGAAATAGAACCATGGGAAAGACGGAGAAGGAGCGCCGGAGGAAAGCTCACATACGAACGAGAATGTTCTCGTA
>DAOWAG010000271.1 GCA_030634715.1 Candidatus Aegiribacteria sp.
ACGCGACCGGAGCACATGGTTACGACATATTCCACACCTGAATCATCAACCGCTGAGGAGGGAAACTGAGACAACTGAAGACCGGGATAAACAGACCAGTTGCAGCAGAAAACTATGATCTTCGGTTTTTCACTCATCATGCACCTCCCGTCAGAGAATCAAGAACACATACGCGTAATTCCTCATCCTGAATACCGAAATCGGCTTTTTGCGTTATCGCACCTGACGGGCAGGAAGCCAAACAGGTTCCGCAGCTCACGCATTTCACTATATCGACAATGCGCTCATTCTCTTCACCGATGGAGATCGCTTCCGCAAAACATACAGAGGAACAGACACCACAGTGTCCGCAGATATCGTCATCGATCTGAGCAGCGGTGCCTATAAATGAGAATCCAGCATCGAGTAAGTCGGCTTTAGCGTCCTGAATTATCTCGGTTACTGGAATCTTCGCGGAGCAACTTCTTTCGCAGTTCTTACAGTGGAAACATTCTGCTATTTTCTCCGCTATCTCATCAGTACATTCAAGTTGACCATTCAAAATACGGTAGAGCACGATGAGTTTTGCTCTGGGTGTGTCTATCTCCCAGAGACTGGACTTGAAGAGATGACACATTTCGTAACAGTAAGCGCATCGTATGCAGATGTTAAGTTCACTCCGCCATCTTTGCAGTCTTTCGAATTTCGGTTTCATCACTCCTCCAATCCTGAACCCATGTGTTGTTCATCAACCGGACCATGAGGGTACCTCAGGTCAGTCGCGGTTAACCAGTCATCGGAAGCGTCCTGCATTTTGTGGGGATTCAGAATGTTATTTGGATCAAATGCCCGTTTAACAGCCCGTAGTATTTTAAGTGAATCCGCTTTTTCCTTCTTCCATGCAGGTGCTTTGGATATCCCGATCCCATGTTCTGCAGAAGTGGTACCGCCAACTGATCGAACGAACTCATAAACTTCCCTGACAGCATTCCTGGCGTCCTGCCATTGAGCATCCGTTGTCGGATCCATCAGTATCTTTGTGTGAATACAACCTGAACCACAATGTCCATAAGCAGTCATGATCACATTGTTGCGTTTTGCGATCTCGTGGATCTTCTCTGCGGTTTCAGCTATTTTGGAATAGGGAACAGCCATGTCGTCAGCAAGTGAAGTACATGACAGCCCCTCCTCATATCTTGAAAGAGCAGCAAATAACTTCTTCCGCGCCAGGAAAAGCTTTGTCCTCTCTTTTGCATCATATGTCATCTTAACATCAAAAGCGCCATTCTTTTCACAGATATCCTTCATCTGCTTCATCTCTATATCCACCGACTCGCGCACTTTTCCGTCAGCTTCAAAAAAGAGAAGCGCTTCAACCTTGGGAAGACCGAGTTCCAAAGTCTTATTGACCGCGGTGATCGCAATATCGTCCATGAGTTCAAGCACTGACGGATTTGAACCGTTCGCGATTATATCGGATACAGCGTCTCCAGCCTGGGAGAGTTTATCGAAACAGGCTATGCCCATGCAGCGTAGTTTTGGAATAGGCACGATCTTGAGAGTCGCTTCAACGATGACACCGAGGGTTCCTTCTGAACCGACCATCAGCCTGTCCAGCTGATAACCGGTTGCCTCCACTCGCGTTGTTGCACCAAGAGTTATCAGTGAGCCATCGGCAAGAACGACTTTCATCCCAAGTACAGAATCCCTGGTTGCTCCGTATTTTACAGAGCGAAGGCCACTTGCATTGTTCGCTATTTCACCGCCTATGGTGGCAACGCGGCTTGATGCGGGTGTTGGCGGATAGAAGAAACCATAAGGCTTCAATGCCCTGTTAAGGTCATCATCCACAACTCCTGCTTCCACGCGGACGAAAGTATCTTGCGCTCTTATCTCAAGAATGCGGTTCAGGCACTTCATGTCAAGCACTATTCCTCCGGCAACAGGAACTGCCTGACCGGACATTCCGCTGCCTGCTCCACGTGTTGTTACGGGAATTATGTTCTCGTTCGCATAGCTGAGAATATTTTGGATATCCTCTACGGTCTGTGGCCTGACAATGACCTGGGGAGGTGAGGAATGTACAGAAGCATCAGATCCATACACGTACAGATCAGCCGGATCGCCTCTGACATTCTCAATTCCCACAATCTGCGAAAGGTCCCGCACGAGTTCATTCTTCATAACTCTATCCTTTCTCCAAAATTATTACTATTATTATCTCTAATTCTTTTAATTAAATAGACATATGTAAATAGATAAATTCATTGTAGTCAATAGGATAGTAAATTTCAGCATTCTGCTGTATTGTCCTAAATATCACTTTGACGTTTCCAATCCGATTGTTTTTTCTTGAATCGACACAATACCGCTGGCAATTCTGCCCGTCAACGCCAACTGCTCATCCAACATCAGTCTAAGGTATATCAACCATCCAGGGGAATGTAGTCTCGCGAATGGGCTCGCAGCAGACCATCTCCAGTGACTCTGGAGGTGCCAGGCAGCCCACCACTGCTTCGAGTTACTCGCCATTCGCGAATTACAAGTCGAAAATGCCGAAATTTCTGAGAATTTGGAAATTGGCGGAGAATTTTGAACCGGGTGATAACCTATTTTCTGCCGGAATATCGAATATTCAAATCGCGCGTTGCAAAATAGTTAGTTAAGTAAGTTATG
>DAOWAG010000065.1 GCA_030634715.1 Candidatus Aegiribacteria sp.
CGGTGATAATACGAATATCCCTGGCCAGGGAGAAAGGGTTGCAGCTCACATAGATAATTCTCCCCGAGCTGATTTTTCTGAGAAGTTTCGAAATTTTGGTGCCGAGTCCGGCTCTCGGCGGATCTACAATAACTGCATCCCATGATCTGCCTGATCCCGATGAGTCTGTCAGGAACTGTCCGACTGAACCTGTCACGAAACTGACCGAATCAACACCGTTCATCAAAGCCGCTTTTCTTCCCGAAAGAGAGGCATCGGGGTTGATCTCAACAGAAACAACCTTCGCGCCGGTTGCTGCAAGCGGGAGCGCAAGAGATCCAGAACCACCGTAGAGATCAAGGATATTCAAATCGCTTTGACATGCATCCGAAACAGTGGAGATAAGCCTGTCAGCACAACCGGGATTTACCTGAAAAAACGTTCCAGGTCTGATTGGAAAGGTATAACCCGCTACCCTTTCGGTAATCTCACAGCCTTCAGGTTCAGTCACCCAAACATCTGATACTTCCCATGCTGTAATGACCGAACTGTCCTGTGCAAGACGTTCCGGTGGTGCTCCCCCTCTGAATTCAAGCATGGCGCTGCCGGTTCTGTCGGATGCTCGCACAGAAATTCTCGCAAGATGGTCAAGGTTGACGTTCTGCAGCAGTCTGAATTCCTGCTGTCCTCGACGATTGAGAAGGGGGCATTCATTCACAGGGAATGGATTACCCCTGAATCTGTGGAGTCCCGGTTTACCCTCAACTACATCGAATGAGACACGATTCCGATATCCGGTTCTTTCTGGAGAGGGATACACCTCGTTGAATTCCGCCTGTGAGCAGTCTATTCCAGCCCTGCTGAATGCATTCTCAATCCAGTTCTGCTTCCAGATAAGCTGTTGACCGTATGAAAGATGCTGGAGGGAACATCCTCCGCATTCACCGAAGTATTCACAGAAGGGCGCCACTCTGTCAGGAGAAGGCTCAATAACATCAAGCAGTTCCGCCTCATCAAGGTTCTTCTTCCTTGTGGTTATTCTGCATCTGACAGTTTCACCTGGAAGAGCGCCACGCACGAAAATGGTTCTTCTGCCTTCCGCTGAGGATATGCCGCCGACGTTGTTACCAAGCGATGTTATTGTAATCTGCAAAACTTACCGGCATAACCCCGCGAGAGGGTTCTCATTTGTTGTCCTCTGTGTACTCAGGATAAAATCTTTTTGCGCATTCAGGACAGAGTCCGTGACTGAACAGAGTGTCTGAATGCTCGGATATATATTCCTCTATCTGTTTCCAGTAACCGGAATCATCCCGGATTCTTTTACAGGAAGAACAGATTGGAAGCAGTTCGCTGAGTGTTTTGACTTCCGAAAGAGCTTTCGTCAATTTTTCATTAGTCTTCACAAGCTCAATATTTCTGAGCCTGTAAATCTCGTTTTCCTTTTCCTTTTTCTCCGTTTCGTAGCTTATCTGCAGTTCGTTGTACTTCTTGCTGCTCTCCTCTGTAAATACTTCATCATAAAGCTCTTTATATTTCTTGTAGTATTCCAGTGCTTCCCTGAAATTATCTTGCCTTTCATAGAGATTCGAAAAAGATTCATAACAGCTAATTATCTGATCAGGAATACAAAGTTCCTCTGCAACAGCCAGTCCTCGTTGCATATATTCAAGAGCTTCAGAGAAGCGATCAATCATAGCATATGAAATACCAATACTACGGAGTGTTAATGCAGACGCAAGCCTGTCTCCGATTTCCTTCTCGATCTCAAGTGCTCTGAAAAAATATTCCAGCGACTTGTCGTATTCTTCTTGATCCCCAAGCACTGATCCTATATTGGTAAGAGAGTGAGAAATTCTCAGTTTCTCGCCAAGTTCCTCCCTTATCTCAAGTGATTTCTTGTGATATTCAAGAGCCTTATCGTATTCTTCAAGATCCTCATAAATAACCCCTGCATTGTTATATACGGAAGCTAAAAGACCTCTCTTATCGGTTTCCTTAAGTATACGGATAGATCGGTTGTAATTATCCAGAGCCTTTTTATTATCACCTAATGTACTGCAGATGTTACCAATATTAGTCAGCATTGCTGCTATATTTGTTTTGTTATCTGCGTTCTCATGAATCTTAAGGGCTTTTATAAAATACTCAAGAGCCTGATCGAACTTGCTCATTCTTGCATAAGTCACACCGATTCTGTTTATTGCGCTAAGTTTCATCGTGTTATCATTAGTTTTATCTGTAAGTTCAAGTAATTTGAAACCGTACTCCAGTGAATTCTGATACTCCCCGAGGCAATTATACGCCCAGCAGAGTTCATTCAGTATCACTGATTCCAGATTCATGTCTTCAGTAACCTGCAGCAATTCCAGCCCCTGTTTGCCGAATTCGATTACTTTGCCAGAGTCGATTTCTCTTAAGGCTATGGTCAGGTCCGCCAGAACTCTGATTCGCTCAAGTCCATCCGTTTCAGGAAGCTTCTTCAGCAGGTTCTCCGGATTTTTTTTCTTTGGTTTATTAGTCATATGAACCTCTTATTACTCATCTTCTAAAGCAGGAATTCCTGAGCAGATGCTCATATCCTAAAATAGAATATTAACATTGATTAACTCGCATGGCAATGCTTGTCTCTTAAATGATCACAGTTTATTGTTATTAGAAAGTCTCAGCCTTGAAACTTTTTCTTCTGCTGTACCAGTCTTTTCTCCAGCTTGTGAAATGTCGTTCATCTATCGCGATACGTGTTTTCTCCATCAGTACAGAGAAGTAATGAAGGTTATGAAGAGTAGCAAGAATGGGAGCCAGCCATTCCTTCACGTTGAACAGGTGTCTGATATAGGATCTTGTATAAGTGCGGCAAACATAACACCTGCATCCAGGCTGTACCGGACGAAAATCATTTCTGAATCGTGTGTTTCTGATATTTATATGACCGCCAGGTACAAAGAAGCTTCCTCCCCGCGCGTTTCTGGTTGGGACAACGCAGTCGAACATGTCAATGCCAACAGCAACAAACTCCACAATGTCTTCCGGTTTTCCAACACCCATAAGATATCTTGGTCTGTTTTCGGGAAGGATATCAATGCATGATTTCACAGCTCTCATCATCAGGTTTCTTGGTTCACCCACAGATACTCCACCAATCGCGTAACCGTCAAAATCCATTCTGGAAAGTACAAGAGCCGCCCTTCTCCGCAGATCCGGGAAGGCGCCACCCTGAACGATGCAGAACATTGCCTGCTCTTTCTCAGGATGGATATTTCTGGATCTTTCAGCCCATTTCAGAGTCAGATTAAGGGATTCTTCAGTTCGACTGTAATTACTGGGTTGCTCCAGGCACTCATCCAGTATCATCATGACATCACTTCCAAAGCCTCTCTGTAGATTGATAACCTTCTCAGGTGTAAGGATGTGACTGGATCCGTCTATGTGTGATTGAAATTGATAACCTTCGTCGGACAGCTTTCTAAGTTGAGACAGGCTGAACAGTTGAAATCCACCGCTGTCAGTAAGAATATTTCCATGCCATGACATGAAAGAATGCAAGCCACCCGCTTCTTCTATTACACTTGATCCGGGTCTGAGGTAAAGATGGTAAGTGTTCCCCAGAATTATCTGCCAGCCATCATCACGCAGATCCGAATTCCTGACTGTTTTTACACTTCCCTGCGTTCCAACCGGCATGAATACAGGAGTCTCAACCGGACCATGGGCAAGATTCAGCAGACCTCTTCTTGCTCTGCCTGACTTGCCGAGTAACGTGAACGATGGAGGATTTCTCAGTATCTATGTCCCTTCCGGAGCAGGTGATGAAGTAGATGTATCATCATCCCCGGGTATTTCTTCAGTTTCGCTGCTTTCAGATTCAGGGGTCAATTCAGGCAGTTCCTCCAGTGGAGGAGTGACAGGAAAAGAATCTTCCTGAGCGGATTCAGGGTGGATTTCATCAGTTTCTATATCCGATGAAAACGAACTTTGAATTTCTGAATCACCGCCTCTATCCGGAAGAGGGGGGAGTAATAAAGAATCTTCTGTTTCAGGAATGACCACGGAGTCTGGAAGTGTGTCCACCTGAAGAGTGCTTGAATCCGTTAATAGTGTATCATCCGGAACCCTTATTGAATCTGATGCTATCAAATTCAGTTCTATCTGTACCGGTTCGGACTGCAGGCTGTCAGAATCATCTGCCAGGGAATCCTCTCTTGGTTCTTGAGTAAACATAGTCTGATTAGTAATAATTCCTGTGGAGTCCGCTGAAATGGAATCACGATCCGCTCTCAGGTCTTCTATACTCACTGAGAGATCCTCACCAAGCAGAAGGATGGAATGATAAGGATCGAGTCTCCTGACTTCTTCCAGTTCCAGGACAAGATCTGCCTCCATGTTGTTTCGATAATACAGGCTTGCGAGCCTGATATGGAACTCGATGCTGTCCGGGTAAAGAATTGTTAATTCCAGATATGCGGCTAGAAGCTCTTCCTCTTCCTGTGGCAGTCTTGAAATCGAACGGTGCTGATTCATTTCAGGAGTTAGCGTATTTTCTGGCGGAACGAAAACAATGATTGCAGTGACCATTAGAGATGTAAGAGTATACGCAATGACTTTCATTAATGAGCGATGTCTGATGTCACGTATTTCCTCTTTGGTTCTGGGATCCATATTGACATTCAATGGGACTATTTTTGTGCAGGATATTAACTGCAGCAGTGTCGATTTTTTTCGCGGAACAGGTATTAAACCAATACCAAGAAGTATAAGCGGCGGCGTGAAAAGTAATCTTCGCAATGTCTGCCATTCCGATGGATTACGACCGTGAACGTTGATTTCAGCAAGACCCAGAGCCTCAAATGGAGACTGTTCTATGGCTCTGATTCTTGATTTTTCCAGCCATGCAAGCATAGTGACAGAGAGGAGATAGCTCACAGGAAAAAGTAGATACAAGTTGCCTGAAAGCAGAGAGAAAAGAGCTTCCAGAAGCAAAGTCCAGGAAAGAATGACTGATATCTCCAGAATATACAATCCCGCCAGCTGTCTGAATTTTGGAGAGATCCTGTAAAGCCATGCATGTTTTCTGGCGGTTAATGTCACTGTGCAGGCTCCTGTTCTATCAACATGACGTCACCGTAGCTGTAGAATCTAAACTGATGCTCAACGGCGAATCTATAGGCGTTCATCATGAATTCATAACCCATGAATGCCGCCACAAGACATAACAACGAACTCTCAGGAAGGTGAAAGTTTGTAATCAGGACATCCACATTCCGGAACATGTATGGAGGAAATATAAAGATTTCAGTCTCCCCTGATAAACTCGTCTCTGAATTAACATCTATTGTTTCCAGAACTCTTGTAGTTGTTGTTCCAACAGCGATAACTCTTCTTCCTTCCGATCTTGCATTTCTAATAGCCAAAAGGGCTTCTGCTGAAACAGAATACTCCTCCGGATCTAGAATATTTTCATCCAGAATATTTGAACGAAGAGGTTCGAATGTTCCCGGTCCAACATGAAGAGTTACATAAGTATGCTCAATTCCTTTTTGCGTAAGGCGGTTCAATAGATCCCGGTCGAAATGAAGACCTGCGGTCGGTGCAGCAACAGCTCCTTTCTCCGATGCGTAAACTGTCTGATATCTTTCATCATCCAACTCGTCAGGGGCACGTTTAATGTATGGAGGTAATGGCATCCTGGCAGTTCTGGCAAGAGTATCCCCGGTATCCTCAGCAGAATCGAATTCAATAATTGCCCGTCCCCGACCCAGCTTCCGTTGTATAGTGCATGAAAGATCATTTGAGAATTCAATAATAATTCCTGATCTTGCTGCCCTGCCAGGACGGACCAGAGCTCTCCAGATTCCCTGGTCGAGTTCTCGAAGAAGGAAAACCTCAACCTTGCCACCCGTGTCTGCCCTGTTTCCTGAAAGCCGTGCCCTGAATACCTTTGTGTTGTTCAAAACGAGAAGGTCTCCCGGAGCGAGCAGGTCAGGGAGGCTGCTGAATACGCTTTCAGATATTGTTTTCTTCGCGATGGAAGTGAACAGAAGTCTGCTTTCTGTTCTATCAGAAAGAGGTGTCTGCGCAATCAGGTTCTCCGGAAGAAAATACTGAAAGTCTTCTTTGAGCAGGTTTTTTTTATCTGTCATGAGAGGGGAAGTCGGACGGTAAACCAGGTTCCGTATCCAGCTCTGCTTCTAACGCTGACAGTTCCGCCCATCTGTTGTGTAAAACTCTTTACGATTGTCAATCCAATCCCTAAACCTCTGGTAACCTCTGCGTTATTGCTGCCTGTATAGAACCGATCAAAAACATTTGGTAGATCCTCGGGAGGGATGCCGCTGCCAGTGTTAAATACCTCGAGAATCCAGTGAGAGCTTTTATCCAGTGTTACGTTGATATTCACTGATCCATCAGGTTCATTGTACTGTATCGCATTGTGTACAAGATTTCCAATTATTTGTTCCAGACGTGATCTGTCGAAACTTGCAGTAAAAGGTTCTGAAGGAAGTTCCGCCCTTACTGAGACTTTCTGATTCTTTCCCATCTCTGAGAAAATCGGTAATAGCGAGGAGACAACATCCGCTGGTCGAGCCCAGATGATATTCAGAGCTTCATCACTCAGCTCTATCTTCATGAAAGTCAGCATTCGCTCGGCGTACTCAACAAGATCGATAAGCGCGGTATTCATAGCCTTAAGGGAGTTTCTCTGATCAGATGTAAGATCCCCCAATCTTTCTGAGATCAGTAGATCCGTATGTCCTCTGAGAGTGGTTATCGGAGCTCTCATTCTGTGAGAAAGACCCAGGAGAAGATCTTCCAGCCCTATGTGTTCACTGGGTTTTTCTTTTCGATGCATGACATTATTCTGTTTATCCTCCTGAGTATTTCTGAGTAACC